>CAZXDF010000166.1:0-19828 GCA_964639345.1 uncultured candidatus Brocadiaceae bacterium
CGACCCCACGCCTGGCGGAATCCCGTGCGTCAACTCATCCTGTCGATCCTGTTATCCTGTCGAATTCGCTCGTCTTTGTTTCAAGGGGAAACTCCGTTCATTCGTCTTCCAGTCACGGACTGGACCGTGGGCGGCCACCGCCCCCACGCCCGGCGGAATCCCGTGCGCCAACGCATCCTGTCGATCCTGTTATCCTGTCGAATTCGTTCGTCTTTGTTTCAGGGGGAGAACGAGCACGAGGACGAGGACGAGCGGCATCTTGCGCCCGGACCGGACACGCGGCCTGCAGAAAACGACTATACTCGGTGTGCGCCGGCGGGCGCCAAAGTCCAAGCGCGCGGAGAGGAGGGCGAGCAACGTGGCGGACAGGAGGGCCAGGATGCGGCGTCATGGGGACACAAGGGTCCGACAGGAACGCGCAACCGGCCGAAAACGCGGCCGAGATGTCGCCCCCATGCAGTGGAGGCGTCGGGTTCCCGTCGCGTTCGTGTCGTGCTGGTGTAGGGTTCGTGTAGGGACAGACGCGCCCAATTCGGGCAGGAGCGCCTCGGCCGTGCCGGTGCGGTCGGGGTTTGGCCTATCGGCTGAGGTAGTGGCCGATGGCCGCCGCGGCCTGACGGCCGAGGTTGATCGCGCGGACGACGAGCGATGCGCCCATCACGGAATCCCCGGCTGCGAATACACCCGGCGTGGAAGTCATGAAATTATCGCCGACCGTGATGTTCCCCCGCTCGTCGGTCTGGAGGCCATAGTCCTTCACGAGCGGCCCGTGCTCGACGCGCAGGAACCCCATGGCGAAAAGCACGAGCTCGGCCTCGATCTCGAACTCAGAGCCGGGGATTTCGCTGAACTTGGAGCGGCCGGATTCGTCCGGCGGGGACCAGTCCAGCTTTACGCAGCGCAAGCCCCGCACTGCGTTGCCCGCGCCGAGGAACTCCTTCGTCAGGACGCTCCACATGCGCTCGCAGCCCTCCTCGTGGGAGCTGGACGTGCGCAACGTGCGAGGCCAGGTCGGCCAGGGGTTGCCCGGCGGCCGCTCCGTCGGGGGCTCGGGCAGCAGCTCGATCTGGCGGATTTCGCCCGCGCCCTGCCGGCGGCACGTCCCCACGCAGTCGGCTCCCGTGTCGGCGCCGCCGATGACGACGACGTTCTTCCCCTCGGCGCTGATCTCTTCGTCGGGCGGGATGAGCTCGCCGGCGGCGCGCCGGTTCTGCTGCGTGAGGAAACGCATTGCGAAGTGGACGCCGCCCAGCTCCCGGCCGGGTATCGCCAGGTCGCGCGGCACCCTTGCCCCGGCGGCGATAAGCACCGTGTCAAAGGTCCGGCGCACATACCTGACCGAAATGTCCACGCCGGCCTCGACGCCGGTCTCGAACGTGACCCCTTCGGCGCGCATCTGTTCGAGCCGCCGGTCGATGACGCTCTTCTGGAGTTTGAAGTCGGGGATGCCGTAGCGAAGGATCCCGCCGACCCGGTCCGCCTTTTCAAAAACAATCACTTCGTGCCCGAGACGCGCCAGTTGCTGCGCGGCGGCCAGTCCGCACGGCCCGGACCCCACGATGGCGACCTTCTTGCCGCTCTTGTGATGGGCCGGCTCGGGTTGTATCCACCCGCGTTCCCACCCCCGCTCGACAATCTCGCGTTCGAGCTGCCTGATAGTGACGGCGGGCTGATTGATGCTCAGGGTGCAGGCCGGCTCGCACGGGGCGGGGCAGATCCGTCCCGTGACCTCCGGCAGGTTGTTCGTCGCGTGAAGCAGATCCAGGGCCTTTCGCCACTGCCCCCGGGCGACCATTTCATTCCAGTCCGGGATCAGGTTGCTGACCGGGCAGCCGAAGCTGTGGCAGAATGGAATGCCGCAGTCCATGCAGCGCGTCGCCTGAGTCTCGATGTGGTGAACGTGCAGCCGGTCCTCGACCTCCCGGAAGTCGCGAACGCGTTCATCCACGGGCCGCTTCGGAGCGTCTTCGCGGTCGTGCTCGAGAAACGCCGTCACCCTAGCCATCGTAGACCTCCTCGGTGGCCGCCACGGTCTCCTTTTCCGTACCCTCTGCGAGGCGCATTCGCTCCAGGACCCGGCGGTAGTCGATCGGCATGACCTTGACGAACAGGGGCCGGCAGGCCTGCCAGTTCTCCAGGATGTCCGCGGCGCGGCGGCTGCCGGTGTGGTGCAGGTAGGCCTCGATCAGCGCGCGGAGCTGCTGCTCGTCTTCTTCGCTGTATACGCTCTCCAGGTCCACCATGTCGAGGTTGCACCGGGTGTCAAACAGGCCGTGGTCGTTGTAGACGTACGCGATGCCCCCGCTCATCCCCGCGGCGAAGTTGTATCCGGTCGGCCCCAACACCACGACCACGCCCCCGGTCATGTACTCGCAGCCGTGGTCGCCCACCCCTTCCAAGACCGCTCGTGCGCCGCTGTTGCGGATTGCGAAACGCTCTCCCGCCATGCCGTGGATATACGCCTCGCCACCGGTGGCCCCGTAGAGGACGACGTTGCCGGCGATGATGTTCTCGCTTGGTACAAACCGGGCGCTGCTCGGCGGCACGACGATGATCTTCCCGCCCGACAGGCCCTTGCCCAGGTAGTCGTTCACGTCGCCCTCGACACGGATCGTGACCCCCGGAGCCAGGAATGCACCCAGGCTCTGGCCCCCCGAGCCCTCGAGCGCGATCTGAATCGTATCCTCGGGAAGGCCGGCGGACCCGTACCGCGCGGCGATCTCACCGCTCAAGGTTGTCCCCACGGCGCGGTGGACGTTGCGCACGGGCATCTCGATGTGCACGGGCATCTCGATGCGCGCGGCGCCCTTGCGCTCGAGAGCGGGCCGCGCGAGACGAATGATCTCCCAATCCATGGCCGCGTCGAGTTCGTGATCCTGTTTGCAGACGCAGCGCGTCGGAAGCTCCCCGTCGGGGCCGACCGAGGCGAGCATCGAGCTGAAATCCAGAAGGTGCGCCTTGTCGTGATCCCGGGGCGCGGGGACCCCGGGCCGAGGCCCCTCCAGCATGTCGGCCCGCCCCACCATCTCATCGACGGTCCGGAAGCCCAGCTCGGCCATGTGCGCGCGCAGGTCCTGCGCCATGAAACTAAGGAACCGCTCGACATACTCGGGCTTCCCCGTGAACCGGGCGCGCAGCCTCGGGTCCTGCGTGGCAATGCCCACCGGGCAGGCATTCGTGTGACACTTGCGCATCATCACGCACCCCAGCGTAACCAGCAGCACGCTACCGAAGCCGAACTCCTCCGCGCCCAGCAGGGCGGCGACCGCCAGGCACCTGCCCGTTCGCAACTGCCCGTCGACCTGCACGCGGATGCGATCGCGCAGCCCGTTGGTCACCAGCGTCTGCTGCGTCTCGGCCAATCCCAGCTCCCAAGGAAGGCCCGCATGTTTGATGGCCGTGAGGGGCGAGGCGCCCGTGCCGCCGTCGTGCCCTGCGATGAGCACCATGTCGGCCTTTCCCTTGGCGACGCCGGCTGCAATCGTCCCAACGCCTGCTTCCGAGACGAGCTTCACTGAGACCCGCGCGGAAGGGTTGGCGGAGTGAAGGTCGTAGATGAGTTGCTTCAGGTCCTCGATCGAGTAGATGTCGTGGTGGGGGGGCGGCGAGATCAGCGTGACGCCGGCCGTGGTGTGGCGCACCCGGGCGATATCGCTGCTTACCTTGTGCCCGGGCAACTGCCCGCCTTCGCCGGGCTTCGCCCCCTGGGCTACCTTTATTTGCAGCTCGTCCGCGTTCATCAGGTACTCGATCGTCACCCCGAAGCGGCCGGACGCTACCTGCTTGGTCCGGGAACATTTGCTGTCGCCGCCGGGCAGGGGCGCGTAGCGCTCCGGGTCCTCGCCGCCTTCCCCGGAGTTGCTGCGGCAGCCCAGGCGGTTCATCGCCAGGGCGATCGTTTCGTGGGTCTCCTTGCCGATCGAACCGAAGGACATGGCCCCCCCGACGAACCGAGGCAGAATGGCTTCCACCGGCTCAACCTCTTCGATCGGAATGGGCTCGGCCGCCTTGAATCGAAGGAGGCCGCGGAGCCTCACCTGCTCGCCCGCCGGCCCGTCGACCAGGCGCGTGTATTCCTTGAATGTCCCGTAGTCGTCGGTCTTCACTGCGTGCTGCAGCTTGTAGATCACCTCGGGCGTCCAGAGGTGCTTCTCGCCGCCGGCGCGGTTGCGATACTGGCTGCCGATCTCCAGCATCCCGCACGGCTCGCCGTCCGGCGGGAACCCGCAGCGATGCCTGGCCCGCGCTTCCGCCGCGACCTGCTTCAGCCCGATCCCCCCCACGCGCGAGACGGTGTTGGCGAAATACTTCTCCATCAACTCCGGCCCGAGTCCGAGCGCCTCATATATCTGGGCGCCGTGGAAGCTGCGGATCGTTGAGATGCCCATGCGGCTGAACGTCTTCAACAGGCCCTTCTTGACGGCGGTGATGTAGTTGTCCGATGCTTCCTCGGGGGAGAGCGGCCCGTCGAGCAGTCCGTCCTCGGCCAGCTCCCGGACGCCCGCGAACGCCACGTACGGGCAGATCGCGTTCACGCCGAACCCGATAAGCAGGGCGAAGTGCATCACTTCCCTCGCCTCGCCCGTCTCGACGATGATCCCGGCCGATGTCCGCTTTCCCTTCCGAATCAGGTGGTGGTGAAGCCCGGAAGCGGCAAGCAGCGACGGAATGGGAGCGTGCTCGGCATCCAGACGCCGGTCGGTCAGGACCAGAATGGTCGCGCCCTCGTCGATATGTCCCTCTGCCTGCGCAAAGACGGACTCGAGCGCCGCGCCCAGCGCCGCGCCGTCGCCGCCGGCGGGAAACAGGATGTCGATCTCCCTCACGACAAGGTCCGCCCGCTCCGTGTTGCGCAGGCGCAGCACGTCCTCCGGGGTCAGGATCGGATGAGGGAGCTTGAGCTGGCGGCAGTGCTCGGGCGTCTCGTCGAGCAGGTTCTGCTGCCGCCCCACAAAACTCATGAGCGACATGACCAGCTCCTCGCGCAGCGGGTCGATCGCCGGGTTCGTCACCTGCGCGAAGAGTTGCTTGAAGTAGGCGAAAAGCAGTTGGGGCCGGCGGGACAGGACCGCCAGGGCCGCGTCGTTCCCCATCGAGCCGATCGGCTCCTGCCCGTGCGAGGCCATGGGCGCGACGATCATCCGCAACTCTTCCCCGGTGTAGCCGAAGACGTGCTGCTCGCGATGGAGCACCTCCGGGTCCGTCGGCGGGGTCTCGGAGGGCATGAGCAGCCCGCGCAGTTCGATGCGGTTGTCCTTGACCCAGTGCCGGTACGGACGCTGGCGCGAGATCCTGGCCTTGATCTCGTTGTCCGGGATCACCCGGCCCTCCTGGAGGTCGACGAGCAGCATTCCGCCCGGCTGCAACCTGCCGCGGTTGAGCATGTCCGCCGGCGCCACATGGAGCACGCCCGTCTCCGAGGCCGCAATCACCAGCCCGTCCCGCGTGATCGTATATCGCAGGGGTCTCAAACCGTTGCGGTCCAGCGTGGCGCCCACGTAGCGCGACCCGTCGGTGAACGACACCGCCGCCGGGCCGTCCCACGGCTCCATGACCGCCGCGTGGTATTCGTAGAAAGCCCGCTTGTCCTCGCCCATGACGTACTTGGCGCCCCACGCCTCGGGGATCATCATCATCATGGCGTGCGGCAGCGATCGCCCGCCAAGCACCAGCAGCTCGAGGGCGTTGTCGAGCATGGCGGAATCGCTGGTGCCCTCGACGATGATCGGCTTGAGCTTCTCGATGCCCGCGCCGAACCGCTGCGACCCAAGGATGGCTTCCCGGGCGCGCATGCGGTTGATGTTGCCGCGCAGGGTGTTGATCTCCCCGTTGTGGGCCAACATGCGGAAGGGCTGCGCCAGGTTCCAACTGGGAAACGTGTTCGTGCTGTAACGCTGGTGCAGCAGGGCGAAGGCGCACGCGAACCGCGGGTCCCTCAGGTCCGGATAGAACGTCGGGACCTGCGCCCCCACCAGCATACCCTTGTAGTTCACCGTCCGGCTAGACAGGCTCGAGACGTAGAACTGGCTCGTGTCCTCGGCCCAGGTGGCGACCTCTTGCTCCGCTGCCCGGCGGATGACGTAGAGCGTGGATTCGAACGCATCGGCGGCGACTGTCCCGCGCGCCAGAAACAACTGCCCGATATCGGGCTGCGTCTGCCGGGCGAACTCTCCCAGCGGCCCGGGGTCCGTGGGGACTTCGCGCCAGCCCAGCACGTTGCAGCCGTCCTGCCGGGCTATGCGTTCCAGCACGTCGGCGCAACGTCTTGCCAGCTTCGCGTCGCGGGGCAGGAAGATCATGCCCACCGCGTAGTCGCCGGGGTCGGGGAGGTTCATGCCCCTCTGCCCGCACTCGCCGCGCAGGAAAAGATGCGGCATCTGCAGCAGGAGGCCGGCGCCGTCGCTGGTGACCATGTCGCCGCCGACTGCGCCGCGGTGTTCCAGGTTCACCAGCACCTGGACCGCCGCTTCGACGAGCGAGTGACGCGGATTGCCGTCGAGCTGCGCGAGGAACCCCACGCCGCAGCTATCGTGCTCAAACGCGGGGTCATACAATCCCCACGGCGCTACGGCTCCCGCAGCGTTGCACTGGATCGGCCCGCCGCTGAATTCCACCGACAGTTTCCTCGCCAACGCGTCTTTGTCCAAGCGCACGGGCCACGGGTGGGCGCGGCGCGCTTATGGATATCCTAGAGGATCGGGAGGTATTTGTCGAGTTCGAACTTGCTCACGTGCATGCGGAACTCGTCCCATTCGATCTTCTTGTTCTCGATGAATTTGTCGAAGATATGATCGCCCAGAGCCTCGCGCACGAGCGCGCTCCCCTCGGTCGCGGCGATTGCCTCGTCAAGGCTCCCCGGCAGGGACTCGATGCCATTCTCGACCCGCTCCGCTGCGGACATTTCGAAGATGTCCTCTTCGACCGGCTCTGGCAGCTCGTAGCCTTCCTCGATGCCCTTCAGGCCGGCGGCGAGCATAACGGAGAAGGCCAGGTACGGGTTGCACGCGGGGTCGGGGCAGCGGAACTCCGCGCGCGTGGCTTTTTCCTTGCCCGGCTTGTACATCGGCACGCGCACCAAAGCCGACCGGTTGCGGCGCGCCCAGGAGATGTAGACGGGGGCCTCGTAACCCGGCACGAGCCGCTTGTACGAGTTGACCCACTGCGCTACGACCAGGCATATCTCCCGCGCGTGAGTCAGGAGCCCGGCGATGTAGCTCTTGCCGATCTGCGAGAGGTTGTAGGCGTCCTTGGAGTCGAAGAACGCGTTGTTATCCCCCTTGAAGAGCGACTGGTGTGTGTGCATGCCGCTGCCGTTCTCACCGAAGAGCGGCTTGGGCATGAAGGTGGCGTAGACGCCGTGTTTCATTGCGATTTCCTTCACCGTCAGGCGGTAGGTCATCGCGGCGTCGGCCATCGCCAGCGCATTGGTATAACGAAGGTCGATCTCATGCTGGCTCGGGGCGACCTCGTGGTGGCTGTACTCGACCCGTATGCCCATGTTGCCCAGCGCCAGGATGGTCTCGCGCCTCAGGTCGCTCGCCACGTCCAGCGGCGTCAGGTCGAAGTAGCCGCCGGCGTCCAGGGTGTTCGTCTCATCGCTGCTCTTGAAGTAGAAGAACTCGAGCTCCGGGCCGACGTTCATCGTGTAGCCCTTTTCCGCCGCTTTGGCCAGGTTGCGCCTCAGCGCCCAGCGCGGGTCGCCGTCGTAAGGCGTGCCGCTGGGCTCAAGGACGTCGCAGAACATCCGCGCCACGGCCGCCTCCTCCGTGGGTCGCCACGGAAGGATCGCGAAGGTGCTCGGGTCGGGCTTCGCAATCATGTCGCTCTCCTCGATCCGGGCGTAGCCCTCAATCGAGGAACCGTCGAACCCCATACCTTCGTCCAGGGCATTCTCCAACTCTTCGACAGTAATGGCAAAGCTCTTGAGCATGCCGAGAATGTCCGTGAACCAGAGGCGGATGAACTTGACTTTGTTGTTTGCGACCGCCCTCAGGACGTCTTCTCTTGCCTGTTCCGACATCTATCTCCTCCCGCGGTGTGCTATAGTGGAGACGAAAGTGGGCTGCGCCGACGCAGCTTCCCGTAGGCAATATTATAGCAAGCGGCGTGCCCGTTGGAAAGGTGGGCGTAACGAACAACACACAGCGAAGTTAGGACTGATGGCTGACGGACGTAAAGCCCCGTCCCACATTGCCGTGGGATGAGGGGCTTCTGTCCTACAAGATTGCGGCTTTGCCCGCCTACCCGACGGCCTCGCCACCCTCTTCGCCGGTACGTATTCTGATGCACTCTGCCAACGGCAGGACGAAGATCTTGCCGTCGCCGATTTCCCCGGTCCTGGCCCCCCGGATGATGGCATCTACGGTGGGCTTGACGAATTCCTCGTTGACCGCGATCTCCAGGCGCACCTTCTTCAGCAGGTTCACCTCCATGACCACGCCCCGGTAGGATTCCTGGTAGCCCTTCTGCTGGCCGCATCCGAGCGCGTTGGTAACCGAGAGTTTGAAGACCTCCGCCTCGTAGAGGCTTTGCTTCACGTCGCTCAGCTTCTCAGGCTGTATGTATGCAATGATGAGCCTCATAGGGGCCCTCCTCCCGTGTCACTGGGTCGTAAAGATCTGGAACCCGGCGTATGCCTCCATGCCGTGCTCACCGATGTCGAGCCCGCGCAGCTCTTCCTGGCGCGTCACGCGCAGGCCGATCGTGTACTTGATCAGGGTGAAGAGCACGAACCCGCTCCCGAACGCCCAGACAAACACCGCAAAGACGCCGAGAAGTTGAGTCCCGAGGCTGCCTCCTTCGATATAGCCAGGCGTGCCCGGCTTGTTCAGCAGCCCGGCCATGATGGTGCCGAAGGCGCCGCATACCCCGTGGACGCTGACCGCGCCCACCGGATCGTCCACTTTCAGCACCTTGTCGATGAACTCCACGGACAGCACTACCAGGGCGCCGGCCAGGACCCCGATGATGATGGCCCCGCCGACCCCGACGTTCGCGCAACCAGCCGTTATCGCCACCAGACCGGCCAGCACGCCGTTGAGGCACATGGATACGTCGGGTTTCTTGAAGCGGATCCAGGCGACGAGCATCGCGCCGATCGCCCCGGCGGCGGCCGACAGATTGGTCGTCATGGCGATATAGCCAATATCGCGCGTGCCTGCGGTGGTGCTCCCGGGGTTGAAGCCGAACCAGCCGAACCACAGGATGAACACGCCGAGGGCGGCCAGGGGGATGGAGTGGCCCGGAATTGCCCTCGACTTCCCGTCCGGCCCGTACTTGCCAGTGCGCGCGCCGAGCACGACAGCGCCGGCCAGCGCCACCCACCCGCCGACACTGTGCACGACGGTGGAGCCGGCGAAGTCTATGAAGTTCCGGTCCGCCAGCCATCCTTTGCCGCCCTCCACCAGCGTGCCCCAGGCCCAATGGCCGCTTATGGGATAGATGACGGCGCAGATTACGGCGCTGTAGGCCAGATAGCCGGTGAACTTCGTGCGGCCTGCCATGGCCCCCGAAACGATGGTGGCCGCGGTCCCGGCGAAGACGCACTGAAAGAGCCAGAAGGCCCAGTTAAGATCGGTGAGCGAGCTGAAATCGCCCGCGGCAAAGTGGTCCTTGCCGATCCACCCGCTCTCTCCCAGGCCGAACATGAGGCCGAAACCAACCAGGAACCACATGATCGAACCGACGGAGAAATCCATCACGTTCTTCATGAGGATATTGCACGCGTTCTTGGCGCGCGTGAAGCCCGCCTCGACCATGGCGAACCCCGCCTGCATGAAGAATACCAGGAAGGCCGCCACGCAGGTCCAGACAATGTCGAGGTTCAACTGCAGCTCGGCCTTGGCGGCCTCTACGGCCGCAGCCACCGCGTCGGGCGGCCCTCCCGTCTCCTGAGCAACGGCGAGGCCCCCAGCGGCGCACAACAGCAGCGGCAGGCCGATCTTCCACCTGAGTCGCTTCATCCCGATATCCTTTCATCCGCTGAGAGAGTCTTGAGGGCATGACCCGTCAGAACGTGAACGTGAACGACAACCCCGCCCACATGTTGGCGTCGTTTGGCATTGCGTCCCTGATGCGCCCGTCCAGCAGGATGGAGTAGTTGACGGCCGGCGTTACGGTCCAGTGCTCGCCGATCTGCACGGGCAGGCCGAGAGCGAGCAGCAGGTCCGTGAACCCCGAGGCCGCCGAACCGTAGTAGAAGGCGTTGTGCTTGCCCGATCCGTATCCCACGGCTCCCGACAGATCCACCGACATGGCGATGTCCTCCGCCAACTGCCAGACGTCCTCGAACGTGTGTCCGATGGACAGGTTCGCGTAAGTTCCGTTGACCAGGTCCACGTCCTGGTAGACCGTGAGCGTGGGGGATAGCGGCACGTCCAGCCCGACCGCGCCATAGAACTCCGTCGTGGACGGGAGCCTGATGTTCGGGAATCGGTAATGAATCACGCCGACAGAGAAGCCGACGATGTCCCAGGACCACGAGTAGTCCAGCGTTAGGTCGATCTCGTTGAAGTTCCACTGCGTGCCGTTGATGTCGGTCAGGTCCATGTTGCCCCAGAACGAAGCCGTGAACCCCTTCCAGGAGACCGCTACAGTGGGCTGGAAGACGGGATCGTTCGTCAGACTGATCCCGCGCCAGACGTACTTGCTGTTGAACGTTGCATCGAGTTCGATGGACCAGCTCTTTTCCGCCGCTTCCTGGCCCAGCGCCGTGGTGGCGGCCAGGACAGTAACGACACCGAGCACCAACAGCCTCTTTCCTATCATGTAGCCCCTCCCTTGCCCTGACTGATGCATTCGATAACGCTCCGAAATGTAGTTCGCGCGTGCGATGGATCAACACCCAAACACCGAAACCTGCCACGCCCTCTCTGCGGGCTCGCCGCTTGGTTTACCGGACATAACAATTGGCGTGCCACGTGCGCACAAGCACTGGGATCCCCGGACCTAACAGCGGGGCCGGCGTGGAGTTACAGGAAAGGCGACTGCGGGACGGAACCGGCAGACGGGGGCATTGATCCTACATTCTCGTGGGGCCAGGGGCCGAAAGCTACCGGGGCGTACGAAGCTGTCTGGGGTCGATCCCGTGCTTATCTACCCTCAGGCCCATGATGCGCTCGGTCACGCCAAGCGCCCGGGCGGCCTTGGCCATGTTGCCGTTGGAGGCCTTGAGCGCATCCGCAACGAGGTCGCGCTCCAGGTTGTCGAGCCTCGCCTGCAGGGTCGCAAGGGACGAGGGCTCCGCCCTGCCGCCGGTCTGAAGGGAAGGGGGAAGATGATGTGGTTGGATGGGCTCGTCGTGCGTCAGCAGAACGGCCCGCTCGATGCTGTTTTCCAGCTCCCGCACGTTCCCGGGCCAGTGGTACCGCATCAGCATGTCGAGGGCCTGCGCAGCGATGCCCGGGACGGATGTGCCGTGGGCAGTGCGATACTTCTCCACGAAGTGATCGGCAAGCGCCGGGATGTCCGTCCTACGCTCTCTGAGCGGTGGGACGGGGATGGGAAAGACGTTCAGGCGATAGTAGAGGTCCTCTCGGAACTCGTTCTGCGCGATCATCTTCTCCAGGTCCCGGTTCGTCGCGGCGATGATCCGCACGTCCACCTGGATCGTTACCGTTCCGCCGACGCGGTCGAATTCCTTCTCCTGCAGCACGCGCAGCAGCTTGATCTGCGTGGCCGGAGAAAGGTCGCCCACCTCGTCGAGGAATATTGTCCCCCCGTCGGCCAGCTCGAAGCGTCCCTGCCGGCGATAAATGGCCCCCGTGAACGCCCCTTTCTCATGTCCGAAAAGCTCGCTCTCGATCACGCTCTCCGGCAATGCGGCGCAGTGCACGCGCACCAGCGGCCCGGCGGCCCGCAGTCCGTTGTAATGGATCGCGTGTGCGACCAGCTCCTTGCCGGTCCCGCTCTCGCCACGTATGAGCACGGTCGTGTCCGTCTTCGTGACCCTGGCGATAAGGTCGTAAACCGCCTGCATGGCGGGCGCGCTGCCGATGATGTTGGACGGATGGAACCGGTCCTGCAACTCTTCCCGCAGGCGGATGTTTTCGCGGACGAGCTTCTGCCGCTCCTCCTCCGCCGCCTGGCGCACGCGCACCGCCTGGGCGATCATCGAGGCGATGATGCTCAGCAGGCGAACGTCCTCCTCGAACGACACCGACCCCGAGAACAGGCGGTCCACACTCAGCGCCCCGATCACCTCGTTGCCGAGCTTGATGGGCACGCAGATGAAAGAGATGTCCTTCTTGCGCGGGCCCTTGCGCGCGCCGGTGCGGTCCAGGAAAAGGGCCTCTTCCGATATCCGCGGGACCACCGCGGGCTGGCCCGTCTGCACGACCTTGCCCGTCACGCCCTCGCCGAGCCGGTAGCGCCCCCGCTCCATCTGGCTCTCCGAGAGCCCGTGGGCCGCCTCGATGGATATCTCGCCCGTCTCCCGGTTCAGCAGGGTCAGGGTGCCCCTGGACATGCCCATGAGTTCCGCCAGGGCCGCAAGGACCGGCCCCGCCACCTCCCGCAGGTCCATGCTGTGGCCGAGCCTCCGGCTGATCTCGAACAGGAGCGATAGCTCCTTGATCTCCCGCTTGATCCGTGGCTCAGGCCTTGTGGGGCTCATGTGTCTTGGGCTGCTCGCGTTGTCCGAGTAGGCGTCCTTCAACCGCCGGGATTATAGCCCCCGCCGAGCCAGCCGAACAACTGCACAGCCCGACGCCGCGCTGCTACGTGGCCGTGCGGAGGCGGTCGGCGAGGCGGGGGTCGAGGGCGCCGGCTGTCTGGATCTTGGCGGCGGTGGCCTCGATGTCGTACTCGATGCGGTGAAAGCATATCTCCGGCCCGTCGACGGTGACGAAGCACGCCCTCGGGTCGCGGTCGCGCGGCTGGCCGACGCTGCCGACGTTGACGATGGCCTTGCGCCCGGGCATGACGCGGTAGAGGCCCTCGCACCGCTCGGTGCTGATGAAGTCCGGCTCCGGCGTGATGACACCCGGCCTGTGCGTGTGGCCGATGAATGCCACCCAGTCCACGAGGGCGAAGTTCTTGCCGAGCTTCCGCTCCATCCCCAGCCGCACGTCGCGCTCGCGCAGGTATTCGTTGATCGGATTGCGCGGGGCGGCGTGCACGAACAGGTGGCCGGGATCGACGTGGCGGTGCGGCAGCGCCTTCAACGCCTGCCACCTGGCGGCGCGACGGGCGTCATCGCCGGGAAGGCGGCTTCCCGGCATGAGCAGCATGCGGTGGTAATTGACGGCGGCGTCGGCAACGTCGGAAAGGTCGCGGCCGCCGTAGATGAGTGCCGTGTCGTGGTTGCCGGCCACAACCATATCGCAGCGCTTCAGCACCGTGTCGACGCACCACGCCGGGTCGGGGCCGTAGCCCACAATGTCGCCCAGGCAGATGATGCGGTCCGCGCCGAGTTCGTTGATGCGTGCGAGGACGGCCTCGAGGGCCTCGCGGTTGGCGTGGATGTCGCTGATTAGCGCGAACATGGGGTTTTGCGGCCTTCTCGGAAGCCTGGCGGGAGCCGGCGTCCCCCCCGGGCCGGCTCATCCGCGCACTCTATGGCAGATGGGTCTTGGCCTTCTCGGCCAGTTCGGGCTTATGCTCGATGAGCATGTGCAGCAGCTCCACGTCGCTCATCACGGCCACGCGGCCGGACTCGTACTGCGCGGCGATGTTCTTGTATATGGCCACCACCGCCGCGTCCAGCTTGGTCACCGCCTCATCGCCCTCCAGCTCCAGCGTGGTGTTGATCCAATAGGCCACGCCGGCCAGGCTGCTCTTATCGCTGATGCGTATGCCGGGCGGGACGCCAAGGAGCGCCTTGGTGTCGAATATCGTGTAGATTCTCTGGTCCTTCGACAGCCCGTCGGCGTGGATGCCGGCGAGGGTGGTATTGAAGTGCGCACCAACGAACGGCTGGTTCTCCGGGATGTGGTAGCCCACTTCATCGCGCATGTAACGGGCGATCTCACTGATGACGGTGGTATCGACGTCCTCAGAGGGACCGCGCAGCGCCAGGTACTCCATCACCATGCCCTCGATGGGCGCGTTGCCCGTGCGCTCGCCGATGCCCAGAAGGGTGCCGTTGACCGCCGAGCAGCCGTAGAGCCACGCCGTGGCGGAGTTGACGACCACCTTGTGGAAGTCGTTGTGGCCGTGCCATTCCAGAAGCTCGCTCGGCACGCCGGCGAGGTGGTTCAGGCCGTAGATGATGCCGGGCACGCTGCGGGGCATGCTGGCGCCGGGGTAGGGCACGCCGAAGCCCATCGTGTCGCAGGCGCGGATCTTGATCTGTATGCCGCTCTCCTCGCTGAGCCTGCGCAGCTCGATGGCGAAGGGCACTACGAACCCGTAGAAGTCCGCCCGCGTCATGTCCTCGAAGTGGCAGCGCGGGATGATGCCCACGTTCAGGGCGTCCTTGATCACCGAGAGGTACTGCTCCAGGGCCTTGCTGCGGGTCATCCCTTCCCATTTGTGGAAGATGTGGTAGTCCGAGACGCTGGTGAGGATGCCGACCTCCCGCAGCCCCATGTTCTTGGCAAGCTCGAAGTCTTTATGCGTGGCGCGGATCCAGCCGGTGACCTCCGGGAACTCGTAGCCCAGTTCCAGGCACCTGCGCACGGCTTCCCGGTCGCGTTCCTGGTATAGGAAGAACTCGCACTGGCGGATCAGCCCGTGCCGACCGCCCAGCCGGTGCAGCAGCGTGTAGAGATGCACTATCTGCTCGGTTGTGAACGGCGGCATCGCCTGCTGGCCGTCGCGGAAGGTGGTGTCAGTGATCCATATCTCCGGGGCCGGCACCATGGGCACATGCCGCTGGTTGAAGGCGGTCAGCGGGACCTCGCCCTCGGGGAAGATGCTGTTGTAGTACTCGGGCTTCTCAACGTCCTTGAGCGGATACTCGAAGTCCTCGGCCTCGAGCGTGCGCGTATGACGATTGTATTTCAGCATTCCTGCACCCCGCGCTTCCAAGCGGAAAGTGGCGCGCCGTCTCGTTCTGCAGTCTTACACTGCGGCGGCGCAACGCCTATGGAGTGGATAGTGAACCGTCTGCTTCGGAACCCGACGCGTGGAACTCCTGCCCCAGCGCGTGGCGCCGGCTGTTTCGGAACCGGACTCCGCCGCACCCTTCCCATGATATCGGCGGCTCGCGTGAATTGCAAATGAGAAGCGCCTCTGCGCGCGCACAAGGGGCGGCCCGACCCGTCACTGCCCGAACAGCTCCAGCCCCTTGGCTGCGAGGTTCTGCCCGAGCTTTAGGCAGCGCTCCTCGTAAAGGCCCTCGGGGCTGCGTGCGCTCACGGCGCCGAAGTGCAGGTAGGGCTCTCCCAGGGCGATGCCGCCCGAATAGACGAGCATCCCGTGCACGAGCATGCCGGCGATCAGCGTGATTTCGGTCAGGTCCGCGCCCCCGCCGCCGGGCCAGTTCTGCGAGGCGAACACGCCCCCCAGCTTCCCGGCGAGCGAGACCGGCGTCGTGTCCAGGAACTTCTTCATCTGCCAACTGCACGTGCCTTCGTAGGTCGGGCAGCCCAGGACGAGGACCGGTGCCTCGGTGAGGAAATCGGTGTCGAGCTCCTCGATGCCCATCATCTTCGCCTCGACGCCCTCAACGCCCTCGGGGCCCCCAAGGCCCTCGGCCCCCTCGACCACCAGCTCCGCCATCCGGCGAGTGTTGCCTGACTCGCTGTGGTAGACGACAGCGACCTTCATCCTCCGCCTCCCTTGCCTTGGGCCACGCGCTCTGGGCCTGTTGCACGAACGCCGCCATCTTACACTATCGCCGGGCCGCTTCCAACGGGCTGTGCGAAAGGCGACTTCCTTTGCAGGATGGCACGGGCAGCCCTACAATACGCGTATGGAGATCAGCACGCGCAAATGCAAGCTGGCCGGGGAAGTTACCATCCCGGGGAGCAAATCGCACACCCTCCGCGGCCTCATCATCGCCCTGCTGGCGCGGGGCGAGTCGAGGCTGCTCAGGCCCCTGGTAAGCAGCGACACCGAGAGCGGCGTCGCGGCCTGCCGCGCGCTCGGGGCCGTGGTTGACGTGGGCGACCCGGAGTGCTGGACCATCCGCGGCACCGCCGGCCGCCCGGTGGCTGCGCCGCACGTGGTGGACGTGGGCAACTCCGGCGTGACGCTCCGCCTGGGCGCGGGCGCCGCCGCGCTGGCCGAGGGGCTGACCGAGTTCACGGGGGACGAGCAAATCCGCCGCCGTCCGGTCGGCCCGCTCCTGGAGGCGTTGCGCGCGCTCGGCGCGACCGCCTACGCCAAGGGCGGGGACGAGTGCGCCCCGCTCGTCGTCGGCGGCGGGCTGACGGGCGGGAGAGTCTCCATCGAATGCCCGACCAGCCAGTATCTCTCCAGCCTGCTGATCTGCTGCCCGCTGGCCTCCGGAGACACCGAGATCGACGTGCCGCTTCTGCACGAGAAGCCATTTGTGGGCATGACGTGCCGCTGGCTGCAGGAGCGCGGCATCCGGTTCGAGGCCGCCGCCAACCTCCAGCACTTCCGCGTGCCCGGCGGCCAGAGTTACGAGGCGTTCGAGCGCGCGGTGCCTGCGGACTTCTCCAGCGCCGCGTTCTTCATGGTCGCCGCGGCGGTGACGGGCTCGGAGGTGTTGCTTCGCGGCCTGGACATGGCCGACACGCAGGGCGACAAGGCCATCGTGGGCATGCTCGAGGAGATGGGCTGCGCGGTGGGCCTGGAGCCGGAGGGCCTCCGCATCCGCGGGCCGGAGCGGCTGCGCGGCGCGAGCTTCGACCTGAACGCGACGCCCGACGCGCTGCCCGCAATGGCCGTGGCCGGCTGCCTGGCCGAGGGCGAGACGCGCCTTACGAACGTCCCACAGGCGCGCATGAAGGAGACGGACCGCCTGCGCGTAATGACCGAGGAGCTGACGAAGATGGGCGCGCAAGTCGAGGAACTTCCGGACGGTCTGGTGCTTAGGGGCGGGGCACTTAAAGGGACTCGCGTCGAGGGGCACGACGACCACCGCGTGGTCATGTCGCTGGCCGTTGCGGGGATGGCCGCCGAAGGCGCCACGACGGTCGGGACGGCCGAGGCCGTCTCCGTCACCTTCCCGACATTTCCCTCGCTCATGTCCCGGCTCGGCGCCGCCATTCGAGTCGTCGAATAGGCCGGCGTCGTCCGAAAAGATAACCGCACCCCCATACGGTCAGGAGAAGAACGATGGCAAGAGACACGATCAAGATCGGCATCATCGGTGCAGGGCAGAACACGCGCGTGCGGCACCTGCCGGGCCTCCAGGGCATCGACGGGGTGGAGGTGGTGGCGGTGTGCAATCGCCGCGAGGAGTCCACCCGGGCCGTGGCGAAGGATTTCGGCATCCCGCGCACCTGCAAGCACTGGCAGGAGGTTGTCGAGATGGACGACCTGGACGCGATCGGCATCGGCACGTGGCCCTACCTGCACTGCGAGGCGACCTGCGCCGCGATGGAGGCGGGAAAGCACGTTCTGTGCGAGGCGCGCATGGCCATGAACGCCGCCGAGGCGCGCCGCATGTTCGAGACGAAGCAGCGCACCGGCCTGGTGGGCCAGATCGTGCCCGCCGGCCTGCGAGGACACTACGTCATCAAGGAGCTGATCGACGGGGGCTACCTGGGCGATCCCTACGAGGTGTACGTGCGCAGCATGGGCACGGACTACCTTGACCCGTCGGCACCGCTGCAATGGCGCCAGGACGAGCACCTCTCGGGCCTGAACGTGCTGGCGCTGGGCATTTACCACGAGAGCGTGCTGCGCTGGCTCGGCGACACCACGCGCGTTCTCGCCTCCACCCGCGCCTTCATACCCGAGCGGACCGACCCGACCAGCGGCGAGCGGCACGCGGTCGGCATCCCCGACAGCCTCGGCGTGCTGGCGGAGATGGCCTGCGGCGCGCGGGCCGTCTACCAGATGAGCGGCGTGGCGCGCGCGGCGGGGGACAGCCGCATCGAGTTCTACGGCAGCCGCGGGACGCTTCACTACCTGCTCGGCGCCGGCCGCATTCTGGGCGCGCAGGGTGACGAGACGGAGCTTCGCGAGATCCCCATCCCCGACGAAAAGGCGCTCGAATGGACGGTCGAGGCGGACTTCATCGCCTCCATCCGCGAGGGTGCGCCGGTCGAGTTCACCCCGTTCGAAGACGGCGTCAAGTACATGGACTTCACCGAGGCGGTGCACCGCTCCGCCGCCGACGGCTGTGCCGTCAGCCTGCCCCTGGGCCCGTAGACAGGGACAGAACGGGGCGCTCAAGCAGTGACGGGCGTCACGGTGATGAAGAACGGCGACGTCCTTCGTGCAGGACATCCGCGGCCAGAGCGCCTGACGGGCTGTGCCCCCGCGCCCGCCGTCCGATATGGGTGCATCCGGGCGCATCCGTCCCTACACCGGCACTACACGAACCCTACACGAGCACTACACGAACGCGACGCGAACGCCGCAGGAACGCGCCACGGCGACAACGTCAGAGCCTGCCACAGAGACACAGAGGACGCCGAGGAAGGCGGAAGAATCCAGTAACGACATGACGGGCGATCCCTCTCCAGCCGCGCCTTCAACCCGCCACTGATGTTGCTTTCGTATGCCGTTGCCATCTTCTTCTTGCTCCATCCTTCTCTGTGCTCTCTGTGCCTCTGTGGCGACGCGCCTTACGAGTATACTCGATCCCCAGGGCCACACGTGTCCGACATGGGCGCATGTTGGCGCTCGTTTTCTTTTTCGCGCTCGTGCTCGTCCAGGAAGACCGAACCTGACGGGATAATTCATCCTTCGCAGCAGCGCTGCTGCGGAGAATGGACAGGATCAACAGGATGAGCCGGCGGGCACGGCGTCCGGGCCGGGAAGAAGCCTTGCAGCCTGCGGGGGCGCGGGGTAGAATCTCCGCTGTGGGGAGGGAACGTGGACCGGGGCGGTTTCGCGATGAGAGCTTATGCAGACAGCCCAGGCGATTCCTCCGGTTTATCGAGTCTGCATGCTCATTGTTGTGCGGGGAGGGCAATGATGATGAGAGCACGCTCATGTGTCGCTCTTGTATTGCTGTCTGCCGCTGGTCTTGTTGTCGCTGGGTGCGCCCATCCCGTTACTGCCGTCTTCCAATGTCGGGTCTTTGAGCTCGAGAAGACGGCTGTGGATGCTGTAATTCCTCATGATGAGCGAACGGCCATTGACGGCTCAGTGTACTCGGTTTCCTGGGTCCCCCAAGATAAGATGGGATCACTACTGAGGAGCATACCGGAAAAGCCTGGTCTGCTTGTGCAGAAAGCGCGCATGATATCAGGTTGGCCAAAAGTCGCGGATGGGTGGACCTACGCGCGGCATGGTGAGTGGCACTGCACCGGACGTGGCCCTGGTTTCCTGGGTGTTCGCAAGTCAGGTGGCATGTACCAGATAAGAGTCGATCACCACGTGGAGCACTTTGTCCCGGAAAGCCGGATTCAGTCCACGATTGCTTATGAGGGAGAGGTACCTGGTGCCGCCCATCTCGTCTTCCTTGCGCCCTTCAAGCGCAAAGGCGCCGGCGCACAGTACCATCTCATAGCGTTCAACATCGTAGGGATTTTGGAGTGACAAAGTCGCACAACAAGCCGCTGCAGCGGACGCTGATAGGCCGTGCCGTTGAGCTAGTCATTCGATGATGGGAGAAACGATGAGGATATTCATAAGTGCCGTGCTCTTCACCGGTCTGATACTCACCAGCTGTGGTAGACGGCCTTCGCCGCCCGCAACAGCCAGCTCTGTAACGATACTGCTCGATCAGGGCCCTGTCTCCGCATGGCGCATTCCGGTTGCTCGTCAGGGGGCGGGCCGTATCGTCTGCCGGTACATT
>CAZXDF010000167.1:0-3365 GCA_964639345.1 uncultured candidatus Brocadiaceae bacterium
GAGGAGACGGGGCTGGATGTGGACTATTACATGTGCTCCTATTACAACGCCGCCCACCGTGACGGACGCGCCGAGCACGTCTCGGGCATGACCGAGTGGTTCATAGAAGAGGACCGCCGGATCATGACGGCGTTGATTCAGCAACTTTCGCGCCCCGCAATCCATTACAAGGTGTTGGCCGCCGGCCGCAACGAGCCTGCGCAGGCCTTCGACTGCGTGGCCCGCTGCATGAGGGAGAACGACGCGGTCTGCGTGGGCATCTACGACGAGGATCATCCCGACATGCTCGCCGAAGACGTGCGGCTGCTGGAAGCCGGCCTTTCGGCCGCGCCGCCCGGCGCGGAGCAGGGGGCTGGCGAGGGCGAGCTATAGCGCCGCGTGCGGCGCTTGCGGCGGGACCCAAGTTGATCGGTGTGCCAATCACTTCGTCGAACATCGCCATGGTGTAGCGCCCGGCCCCGAAATCGCACTTGCCGCCCTCGACATAGAAATCTGCTGCCCGGATGCGGTCATGCTCCGAGCTGAAGTCCCCTCGCGTGTCGGGCAAGATCGCCGATGTTGTCAAGTACCTTCCGGTAGGCATTGATTGCAGCGACTGGTGGACCATGACACTTGCATCTGTGGGCGCGGTTGTTCGGTCGATACGGCCATTTCATCGACTTACGTCACATGAGGGCACCTGACTGTGATCCGGCACCATCAATCTCAAGAGTCACGGACCACTTAGTGCTTTGTCAAGTCGGAAATGCCGGGTCGAGGAGTTCCGCTCACCCGGGGTAGCGGAGGCGCTCCAAGCGCCCGTTGGACGGGCGTCTCGCCTCCGTCGCCGCCCGGTACGGGGTGCCACGGACCAAGCCGTCAGGCTTGTCCGTGCCCACGTGGTGTTGCGGAGCCCGGTGAGCACGAGCGAGGCTTCCACCCTCCATAGCATAGCTTCCAGATACTCCTGTTAGGGTACCCTTATTCAGCGAACGCGCCCACCGAACGGTTCGGTCTACGCCTGGCCTTCTCCGTCTGTGAGCCAGCCACGGGAAGACCGCGCGAACGCAATCTTGCTGCGGCCCCCGTCCAAGGAGTCGCTGTAACGGAGGATGCTGCCTTGACATCCCGGCTCGAAATCCCCGCCCGGTCACTCCTGCCGGGACGGGCGGTATATCCGGTTGGCCAGGATCACCTCCGCCAGGCACGCCGCCAGGGCCAGCAGCGCCACCAGGGACGTGGGGTCGAACCCGCCGCGGCTGCCGGGCCACTGGCCACTGGCCCCCCGGGCCGCCCTGAGAGCGGCGGCGTCGGCGTGCACCCGCACGGCGGCGGCCCGGATGGCGGCGCGGACGTCCTCGGCCGCCACGCGCCGAAGGTCGCTCTCGAGCGGCGCCGTGTTGACCGCGAAACCCTCTTCCCATCCGTCGCCCCCGCCGGAGAATTTCACGCGGTAGTAGCCCGGCCGGCCCGTCTTCCAGAAGATGCGTCGCCCGGGGGTCGTGCCCGGCGTCAGCAGGACCGGTTCCTGCTCGCCGGGCGGCGTGACGGCGACAGTGGTGGGGCGCGCGGCGGGATCGAACCGTATGGGCACGTGCTCCCCCACGAGGAAGGCGCTGAGCCGGCCCGCCGAGGCGGCCGTCAGGTAGAGCGCCAGCTCGTGGCAGAACGGCACGAACTCCGGCTCGCGCGGGAAGTTGCTCCACCCCGGGCCCATGCCGCCCGCGAACACCGCCGTGCGACCTCCGCCCAGCCCGCCCAGCACCAGCGCCGGCAGGTCGGGGCCGAAACTGAGGACCTCCTCGGCGGCTCCGGACGGCTCGATCCGGCGCGCCGCGAGCCAGGTCGAGCGCCCCATGTCGGCCCCCGCCTCATCGAGCGCCAGCGTCAGCGGGTGCCGGGCGCCCACCACCCGAATGCGCATTCCGGGTGCCGGGGCGTCCCCGGAAGGAGGCGCCGGTCGGTAGACGCGGCCGAGCCCGGCGGGCAGGACGCGCGCGACATGTTCGGCGGCGTAGCCCTCCGCATCGGCCTCGGCGCCTACGCTCACCAGCAGGGCGCCGCCCCCGCTCACAAAGGCCGCCAGGCGCTCCCAAGCCTTCGGCGGCGGGGCAGGCGTGTCGATAAGAGCCACCAGGTCCACGTCGCCGAGTGGCTCGCGTTCGAGTTCTTCGGGCCGGACGGTCTTGACGTGGAATATGCCCCGGGCCTCATCCTGCCACGGCCTCAGGGCCCTGCGGAAGAAGGCCGAGCCGCCCGTCCAACCGCCGCCCCCGTCAGCATCCACGCACAGGACGCGAATCGCGCGCGTGCTCGTGAGGCTGAAAGCCCTGGCGTCGTCCTGGGGCAGGGCGTCGGCGTTCAGCAGGCTCACCCGCCCCCAGTGGTGGCCGGGCGAGGTGATCGGCACGCGCAGCGCCACCGACGTCGTCTCCCCCGGGCCACGGGCCTCTGGCCCCAGCCGCACCGTCCGGCGCCCTATGACCCGGCCGTCGAATTCAAACTGGACCGACTCCTCGCGCGCAGCCCCCACGCACAGCAACTCCGCCTTCAGGTTCAGCACCGCCCCCTGCAGCGTGGGTTCGCCTTCATGGCCGACGCCCGTGACCGCGAGGTTGGCCGCGTCCTCCTCCCCGACGGTCACGATGTCCAACTCCGCGCGTGGCCCCAGGTCCAGCGGCGTGGCCCTGCGCGCCTCGAGGCCGTGCCAGGCCGAGCGTGTCATGTCCGTCAGCAGGTACACGTTCGCCCCGTCGTCCGCGCGCTCCTTGAGGGCGGCGCCCGCCTGCTCCAGGGCAGCCCAGCACGTGCCGCCGGCCATCGTGGGGCGCAGCGCCAGGAGCCGGCCGCGGGCCTCGTCGTGGTCGGTAACGAACTGCACGACCGGGCGTCCCGTGGTCGTGACGGCGACCTCCGGGCCACCGGCCCCCGGCCAGGCGGACAGGCCATCCAGTATCTCCATGGCGCTGCTGCGGGCCCGCTCGAACCACGCAGTGCTCCCGCTGCGGTAGCTCATGCTGAGCGAATCGTCCAGCACGATGACAACGCGCGGGGCGGCGTTCGGCATTCGGATTTCGTCATTCGGCATTCGCCCCCCCCCGACCGGCCTCGGCCGGGCCAGTAGCGCCGCCAGCAGCACGATGGCGGCAATGCGAAGGAGCAGAAGGAGCAGTTGCTTCAGGTTCGTCCGCCTTGCGGAGCGCCTGGTGCTGAGACGAAGGAATCGCAGCGCCGGAAAGCGCACCACCTCCACGTGCCGGCGCCGCAGCAGGTGAATAACCACCGGCACGACCGCCCCGGCCGCCAGGTAGAGCATGCCAGGCTGCAAGAAGAACTCATTCACATCCCAGGTCCCTTTTCATCCTTCGCAGTTTCATCCTTCGCAG
>CAZXDF010000168.1:0-2689 GCA_964639345.1 uncultured candidatus Brocadiaceae bacterium
CACCGACCTCGGGGTGCTGGCGCAGGTGAACGAGGACCTCTACCGCAAGCTCGGCCGCCTGCTCGAGGAGGTGCGCTCCGGCAGGCACTGGACGCTCCCGTCGCAGCTCGGAGTCTACGAGGTGCCCACCGGTTGGCGATACCGCTAGGCGCCGGCCCCGCTCGGGGCCGCGGACGCTGCCGTCTTCAGGTGCGCGCCGACCGGTCTACAGAGGAATCTGACAGGACTGACAAGATGAACAGGATAGAGGAGAACACGCGACCACGAGCGTCTCAGCCGTGTCGTTCGTCTTCTCCGTCTTTGCCCAATCTTGTTGATCCCGTCCAAGAAGCCGTTTGCGAAGGAATCTGACAGGATTGACAAGATGAACAGGATGGAAGAAGGCCCGCGACCACGAGCGTCTCGGACGTGTCGTTTGTCTTCTCCGTCTTTGCCCAATCCTGTTGATCCCGTCCAAGAAGCCGTTTGCGAGGAGAGCACATGAAGATCACGGGCATCAAGACCTACAAGTTCAGCGTGCCGACCGGACAGCAGACGCTCGATCCGCACACCGGCGAGATGCTTTACAGCAAGACCAAGGCGTGGCTGTTCCTGAAGATCGAAACCGACGCCGGCATCGTCGGCTGGGGCGAGGGATCGGGGAGTTGGATTACCGACGCGGTGGATGCAATGCTGCATGGGTGGTCGGCCCTGCTTGTCGGTCAGGACCCGCTCTGTCCGGCGGCGCTGACCGAGGACATCCTCAACCGCCTGGCGTGGAAGGGCGGCGGGGTCCTGGGCACGGCCTCCGCAGCGGTCAACATCGCGCTCCACGACATCGCCGGCAAGGCCTGGGGCGTCCCCGTGCATACCATCCTCGGCGGCAAGCGCCGCGACCGCGTGCGCGTCTACAGCAACGGCGGCTCGTTCGCCTCGCCGGAGAAGGCGGTCGAAGCGGCCCTGGCGGCGAAGTCCCTGGGCTACGCCGGCATCAAGGGCAATCCACTGGAGACACGCGCCTGGCCGATGGACCTGGAAGCCGTCGAGCTTTCGGCGACCTGCGTGGCGGCCGTCCGCGAGGCGGTTGGCCCGGAGTTTGACATCCTGATGGACACGCACGGGAGCCCGACGCCCGAGATCAGCATCGAGTTCGCCCGGCGCGTCGCCCCCTACAGGCCGCTGTTTCTCGAGGAGCCGGTCAAGGTCGGCTCAGTTGAGGCGCTGATGGAGGTCTCCCGCAAGAGCCCAGTGCCGATCGCGACCGGCGAGAAGCTTTATATCCTGCGGGATTTCAAGGCGCTCGTCGACCGGCGCGCGTGCGCATACCTTCAGCCGGACGTGACACACTGCTGCGGGATCACGGCGCTGATGGAGATCGCTGGGCTGGCCCGGCAGTCGCAGATGCTCATGGCGCCCCACAACGCCGGCGGGCCGCTGTGCAACGCCGCCACGCTCCATGCGGACGCCGCCACAGACAACTTCCTCATCCAGGAATACACCCATTGCTTCTTCGAGCAGTTCGACCGCTACGTCGAACACGATTGGGTGGTGAAGGACGGGTATGTGAATGTGTCCGACGCGCCGGGGCTGGGGGTGGAGGTGAAGGAGTCGGACATCGCCGGGCTCCCGTACGAACCGGTGGCTTACCGGCAATACCGCCACGAGGACGGCAGTTGGAAAGGATGGTAGCACGCATGACGGAGAAAGAGCCGCTTCGCGTCGCATTAGTGGGTTGCGGCAGGTTCGGTGTGCACTTCGGCGGAGTCATCGTCGAGGAAGACGTCGGCATGGTGATCACGGCGCTGGCATCGCGCTCCGAGAGCAGTCGGGACCATGCACACGAGGCGTTGGGTAAGGATCTTCCGGCGTTCCCTTCTCTCGAGGCGCTTCTCGCCGAAGCTCCCGATCTGATCGGTGCGGTCGTCCTGACCAGCGCGAACTTCCAGCATCGCGACCAGACGATAGCCGCCGCCCGGGCCGGCAAGCACGTCTTCTGCGAGAAGCCGATGGCCATAACTGCCGACGATTGCCGCAGGATGGTCGAAGCCGCACGAGAGAACGACGTGAGGCTCATGGTCGGCCACAAGCGCCGCCTGCGGCCGGCCTGGAAGAGGCTGACGGATATTGGTCACAGCGGGGAGATCGGCCGGCCGGTCGCGATCAACATCAACGGCTGGCATACCCACCGGGCCCTGCCCAAGTGGTGGACCACGTGGGGGGAGGGCGGCGGCCCATTGCACGCTACGGGCGTCCACGACATCGACTACATGAACGCCGTGATGGGCGAGCCGGCCTGGGTGAGCGCGGTTACGGGGCCGAAGTTCCACTCCGGCACCGAGTACCCGGACACGATCTGGGTGAGGATCGGGTTCCAGAGCGGCGCGATCGGGGGCCTTCAGGTGTCTTTCCTGTACGCGCCCAAGGGTTTCAACGACAGCTTCCATGTCCAGTTGCTCGGCACCGACGGGGCGGCTCTGCTTGAGCGCTGCGGGGCGGACCGCCGGGAGTTGTGCTGGGGGCGCGAGGACGAGACGCTCTACAGAGAGAGCTTCGTGTGCACCGCGAACCCCGCATATGTGGAGGAACTCTCCTCCTTCGCCCGGTGGGTGAAGGAAGGGGCGACGCCGGTGCTGACGTGGCGGGAAGGGTGGCGGACGGTGCAGATGATGCAGGCCGCCTACCGTTCCGCAGAAGCCGGCGGCGAGAGGAT
>CAZXDF010000169.1:0-7622 GCA_964639345.1 uncultured candidatus Brocadiaceae bacterium
GAGCGGCTCCTGACGGAGTGCGACCTCGCCTACATCCACCTGCCGGTGCCGAACTTCAAGCCTCCCCAGCCCTCGCAGGTGCAGCGTTTCATCAGGTTCGTGCGCGCCAACACGGAGGCTGGGCGCGCCGTGCTCGTGCACTGCCTGGCGGGGTACGGGCGCACCGGCACGATGCTGGCCTGCCACCTTGTGAGCCATGGAATGTCCGGCGAGGAGGCCATACGCGCCGTGCGCGCCAGGCGACCGGGGTCCATCGAGACGCCGGAACAGGAGGACACCGTCCTGGAGTTGGCCGCGCGACTCGAGATCGAGAGGCAGAACCCGTAGCGGCAGTGGATTGCCCAGCGCTGAGGCGCTGTTGCAGGACCCCATCCTGGCTTCGGTCGGCTGCGAGCGCCGAATGGCTGGGGCGACTTCTTCGGGGTCGGTTACGTGCCGGCCGCAAGGCGCTTGGTAAGAAGCTCCACTGTCATGAAACGCAGGCGCCAGGCGTCAAACAGCCCGATTAGAAAACGGGACCGTACCGCCCGGCTCACCAGCGACAGGGTCGACCACCGGGGCGTGCCACGCGCGCAGAACTCCACCTCGAAGCCGGCCGCCTCGAAGGCGCTTCGGACGGCGGCGCAGTTCCGGTAGTAGGTCTTGTGGCAACTGTAGTCGTAATACGTGCTCACTCGCCGGGCGAACCCCGCGTCCCGGAGCCGGCGCCAGCGCGGTTCCAAGCCCGCAGGCCACGCACAGGGCGATGCATGCTTTTCTCAGCGCGCCCTTCGGCACCCAGTGCACCGCCGGCATCAGCAGGTGGCGTTCCATCATCTGCCGGTGGGCGGGGTATGCGTGAACGCCCATGCCGCCCGGCCTCGTGATGCCGGCCAGCTCTTCCACCATGCCACCGAGGTCTTCCACGTGCTCCATGACCTGTTGGGAAAACACGAAATGGAAGAACCCGTTCGGGAAGCTCGTCCTGCCTTCCCTGCCAATCACCCTTAGCACGGCGTCGGGATCCTCTCCCCGCCCCAGCAGGAGGTCGCGTCCATTGCGCACGGGTTCCGGGTCAATGTCCACCCCGAAAGCGTTGTAGCCGCTTGCCCGCAGCCAGGCGACGGCCCGACCCCGGCCGCACCCGTAGTCCAGGATGTTGAACTCCGTTCTCGGCACGCCCGTCCGGGCACAGCAACTATCAATACGCCGAAGCATGTGCTTGCGGAACTTGAAGCGGGACATCTCCACTTCGGTCAGAACATCGTGCTTGGACATGGCACCATCGTCACACTTGTCGATCAGGGCACGCCGGATGCGACCCCGCGGCCGGCGCTATTCCGAGGCGTCCTCGCCCAGGTCGAGCATGTGGCCGAGCTTGTCCTTCTTTGTGCGCAGGTAGCGAAGGTTCTCCTCGCGCGGCTCTATCTCGATGGGAACGCGTTCGACGATCTCCAGCCCGTATCCCCTGAGGGCCTTGAACTTGCGCGGGTTGTTGGAGATGAGCTTCATGCGCCGAACACCCAGGTGGCGCAGGATCTGCGCCCCCACGCCGTACTCGCGCTTGTCGGCCGGAAAGCCCAGCCGCTCGTTGGCCTCGATGGTGTCTAGGCCCTGGTCCTGGAGGAGGTATGCGTGGAGCTTGTGCTCCAGGCCGATGCCGCGTCCTTCCTGGCGCATGTAGAGAAGCACTCCGCGTTCGGACTCGTTGATCATCTCGAGCGCGCGCCCGAGCTGCTCCCCGCAGTCGCATTTGTGCGAGCCGAGCGTGTCGCTGGTGAAGCACTCGTCATGCACCCGCACCACCACGGGCTCCGGTATGGGCTCGGCGGCCGATGAGTCGCGCGTGCCGACATCGCCCTTGCAGATGGCGATATGCTCGCGCTCGTCCACCTGCGAGCGGTAGTAATGAAGCGTGAACCGCCCCCATTGTGTCGGCAGGTCCACGGCGGCGACTGTCTTGTCGATCAGGTATTCCGACCGGTGCCTGTGGCGGATTATGTCGACGATCGAGCATATCTTGAGGCCAAGCCGGCGGGACATCTCCTCCAGTTCCGGCAGTTTGGCCATCGTCCCGTCCGGGTTCATGATCTCGCAGACGATCGCGGCGCCTTTCAGGCCGGCCATGTGCGCCAGGTCGACGGCCGCCTCGGTGTGGCCGGCCCGAACCAGCGTCCCGCCGGGACGCGCCGCCAGGGGGAAGATGTGCCCCGGGCGGACCAGGTCCTCCGGGGCGGAGTCGTCCGCCACGATGGTGCGGACGGTGTTCGCTCGATCGCGCGAGCTCACGCCCGTTGTGACGCCCTCCCGGGCATCGACGCTCACCGTGAAGGGGGTGCTGAACCGAGCGGTGTTGTCCACCACCATGGGATGCAGGTTCATGCGGCGAGCTATGTCCGGGTCGACGGCCACGCACAGGAACCCCTTAACCTCGTTGATCAGGAAAGTGACGGCCTCGTGCGAGACGTGCTGGGCCGCCATGCACAGGTCGCCCTCGTTCTCGCGGTGCTCGTCGTCGACGATGATGACGAACTTGCCCTGCGCCACATCTTCCAGGACGCCGGGGATGTCGCTGAAAAGGCCATCGCTCTCGGAATCTTCTTCGACCGGCGTCTCATCGCTCATCGCGTCAATCCCCGTCTCGATCCACTCGTGTCTCTCTCTCTCGGCGGACCCCCCGCCTGTTACACCGTCCGACGCTCGGGGCCCCCTTCTCTAAACCATTGTACAAACGCCTTCAGGCCCTCCGCAAACGGGACCCTGGGCTCGTAGCCCAGGAGCCTGCGCGCCTTGCTGATGTCGGCATAGGTCACGGGGACGTCCCCGGGCTGGTCGGGCCGGCGGTCGATCTCGGCTTTCGTGCCGAGGGCCTCCTCAACCATGGCGACCATCCGGCTGAGCGGGACCGGGTCGGAGTTGCCCAGATTGATGATCTCGTAGTCCAGGTCGCTCTCCAGGGCCGCGATGACGCCGTCGACGATGTCGCTCACGTAGGTGTAATCCCGGCGGCTGGAACCGTCGCCGTAGACCGGGATGGGGCGGCTCGCCTCGATGAGGCGGGCGAACTTGGTGATGGCCAGATCGGGCCTCTGGCGCGGCCCGTAGACGGTGAAGAAACGCAGCGAGACCACACGCATGCCGTAGAGGTGATGGTATGAGTGGCACATCAGCTCGCCGGCGCGCTTGGTGGCCGCATAGGGGCTGATAGGCCGCTCGGCGGGATCGTCCTCCCGAAACGGCACGCGCTCGCTCAGCCCGTAGACGGACGAGCTGGAGCCGAAGATGAAGATCTCTGTCCCCGCCCTGCGCGCACATTCCAGGAGGTTGACGGTGCCCTGGCAGTTCACGCGTTCGTAGAGGCGGGGCTCCCGGATGCTTGGCCGCACGCCCGCCCGGGCCGCCAGATGGATGACCTGCCGGACCGAGTGCAGTTCGAACACGCGGCGGCATAGCTCCGGGTCGCAGATGTCCCCCTCCGCCAACTCCACCGCGCCCGAGGCCAGGGCTCCGGCGATGTTATCGCGTTTGACGGCCGCCGAGTAGTAATCGTTGAAGTTGTCCAGGCAGACTGCCCGCCGGCCCATGCCGGCGAGCCGGTCCAGCACGTGGCTGCCGACAAAGCCCGCGCCACCGGTTACCAGGATGCTCATCGTCAAACCGTCCTCAGGTTGTCAAGTTTCAACGGGCCGGGGCCTCTTCGTGCTTGCCATCGGAAAACCCCTAATAAGGCACGCTGGCGGTCCGGTACCGCAACTTGGCCGCCCTCCGAGTTCAATGTGCGGGGGCACTGGCCGGCCCGCATCTGCCCAGCCCTGCCATTTTAGGGGCAAAGGACGAGAAAAGACAGGGAATCCGTCGCGCTGCGCGTGCTGTGAGCATGGCCGGCCGGCGTCTCGCTATTGCAATATAGCCATCAGCGGGATATAATCTGGGCGGCGAGAGAGGGATGCTGTATGCGGAGGCACAGAAGATGGCTGAATACTTGCCTATGGGCGAAATGCTGCTGAAGAAGGGTCTGGTCGAGCAGAGGCAGATCGACCGGGCGCTGGAATATCAGCAGAAGTCAGGTGAGCGGCTGAAGATAGGTGAAATTCTGGCCAAGTTCGGCTTCGTCACGCAGCAGGACATTCTGGAGTGCCTCGGCGAGCAGTTCGACGTGTCCGTGGTGGATCTGGCACAGGCCCGGCCGGCTCCCGAGGCCATGGAAATGGTGCCGCGGAACGTCGCCAAGATGCACCACATAATGCCGATGAATCTGGAGAACCAGACCCTGACCGTGGCGATTGACGACCTGGACCTGGCCACGATCGACAACCTGCAGTTCATTCTGGACCGGGAGGTCAGACCGGTCCTGGCAACGGCGGAGCAGATCGACGAGGCCCTCGCGCGCAACTACGGCAGCGAAGAGTCCACCGTGGACAGCATGCTGCGGGAGTTCACCGAGAGCGATGTCTCCTTCAGCGACCTGAGCACGAGCGAGATGTCGAGCATCTCGGAGATCAGCCAGCTCTCGGAACTCTCTGAGCTCTCCGGACTGGAAAGCGACGGCGGCGACGGCGAGCGAAAGGCCGGTGTGGGGCAGGCCGATGCGGCCATCATCCGGCTGGTGAACGTGCTGATCACGGAGGCTGTGCGCGCGCGCGCGAGCGATATTCACTTCGAGCCGCTGGCCGACCGGCTGCGCGTGCGCTATCGCATCGACGGGGTGTGTCAGGAGGTCGAGGCGCCGCCCAGGAGGCTTCTGGCGCCCCTGACGGCCCGGCTCAAGCTGATGGCCGGCATGGACCTGGCCGAGAAGCGGCGCCCGCAGGACGGGCGCATCCCCATGCGCACCGCCGGGCGCGACATCGACCTGCGCGTGAGCGGCATCCCCACTACGGACGGGGAAAGCATCGTCATGCGCATCCTGGACAAGGAATCGATCCAGGTCAACCTGACCGAGCTGGGGTTCCACGAGAGCGACCTGCGCCGGTTCGAAGCCATCATCCGCCGGCCCAACGGCATATTCCTCGTCACCGGGCCCACCGGCAGCGGCAAGACCACGACGCTGTATGCGGCCCTGAACGAGCTGAACCGGCCCGACACGAAGATCCTGACGGCCGAGGACCCGGTGGAGTACAACATCTCGGGCATCAACCAGTGCCAGGTTGCGGCGGATATCGGGCGCACGTTTCCGCTGATCCTGCGCTCCATGCTGCGTCAGGCGCCCGAGATAATCCTGGTCGGGGAGATCCGCGACGCCGAGACGGCCGAGATCGCCATTCGAGCGGCCCTGACGGGCCACCTGGTCTTCAGCACGCTGCACACCAACGATGCCCCGAGCGCAATCCCGCGACTGATCGACCTGGGCATAAAGCCGTTCCTGGTGGCCTCCTCCGTGCTGGCCGTGATGGCCCAGCGCCTGGTGCGCTGCATCTGCCCGAACTGCAAGGCGGTCTACGACTATCCGGAGCATTACCTGCGGGCCGTGGGCCTGGAGGATGATGATGTGGAAGGGCTGAACTTCTATCAGGGCGAGGGGTGCTATCAGTGCAACGGGTCGGGCTATCACGGGCGGGTGGCCATCTTCGAGCTGATGGAGATGGTTCAGGACATCCGCGACCTGGCCTTCACGAAGGCCCCGGCCGGCGAGATCCGGGCCAGGGCCCGCACTAACGGCATGCTCACGCTCATGGAGGACGGCCTGCGCAAGGTCATGCAGGGCGCTACCACTATCGAGGAGGTCCTCCGCGTGGCTGGCGGCGTTGCGGGGGTAGACTGACGTCTCTCTCGCCTTTTTGAGTCGAGTCCTCTGTCGCATCACCCAGGAGGGGAAAGTGGCGCAGAAGATCGCGCAGACGGTTCAGATGGAGAAGCTTCTGGCCGCTGCGATCAAGCAGGATGCCGAGGACATACTCATCACGGTCGGACGGCCCCCGGTGTTCCGGCTGCGGGGCCTGTTGCACAACCTGCCCACCAAGGTCCTGGAGCCGGAAGACACCGTGGCTCTGATGAAGAGCATCACGCCGGAGCGCTATCAGCAGGAGCTCCAGGAGAGTGGCTCGACCGACTTTGGTTTTTCCTACGCCAAGGGGGTCCGTTTCCGCGTGGCCGCCTTTCGCCAGCAGGGCCTAATCGGCGTCGTGCTGCGGCTGATCCCCTCGCGCCTCCGCACCTTCAAAGAACTCGGGCTGGGCATGAGGATCCAGGAACTCCTGTACCGCCCCCGCGGACTGATCCTGATAACAGGGCCCACCGGCAGCGGCAAGACCACCACGCTGGCCACGATGATCGACCATATCAACATCAACCGCAAGCTCCACCTCATCACCCTCGAGGATCCCATCGAGTACCGCCACGCACACAAGCAGTGCGTCGTGACGCAGCGGGAGTTGGGCTCGGATGTGCCGGGCTTCGCGGATGCTTTGAGACGGTCGCTACGCCAGGCGCCGGACGTGATACTTATTGGCGAGATGCGTGATCTGGAGAGCACGCAACTTGCCATCACCGCCGCCGAGACCGGCCACCTGGTCCTCTCCACCGTCCACACTAACAGCGCTCAGGAGACCGTAGAGCGTATCATCGACCAGTTCCCCTCCGGCCAGCAGCAGCAGATCCGCACCCAGCTTGCCAGCGTCTTTGTCGCCGCGCTGACCCAGACGCTTCTTCCGCGCGCCAACGGCGAGGGGCTGGTGGCGGGCTACGAGATCCTACTGGCCAACAACGCGGTGCGGAACCTGATCCGCGAGAACAAGACGTTCCGCATCGACTCCACCATCCAGACCAGCCGCGACAGGGGCATGAAGCTGCTCGACGACTCATTGCTGGAGCTCTACGCGAAGGGCATAATCGATCGCAACGAGGTGGTGAACCGCTGCCGCTACGCCGAGACGGTGGCCGAGCGGCTGAGAGAGATGGAGGCGGCGGCGGAGGAGGAGTGAACTTCGTCGCACGCACCCGGCACGCCTACTCAGAGGGCAGGAGATGCGCGAAGAGGGAGAGTACCGGAAGAGATTGCTGGGCAGGATCCTGAAGGACATGGACCTGCTCCAGGAGAGCCAGATCCAGGAGGCCCTGGCCATTCAGAGGGAGCGTGGCGGCCCCATCGGCGAGATCCTCGTCGAGCGCGGTTACATCACGCGCGAGGACCTCACCCTGGCCCTGGCGACGCAGAGCGGCATGGAGGTGGTGAACCTGGAAAGCACCGACATCCCCGCCACCGTCATCACCCGCGTCTCCCCGGCCATCGCGCGCGCCTACCGCGTGATACCGGTGCGGTTCGAGGACGGAGTACTGACCGTCGCCCTTGCCGACCCGACACTCCTGAAGACCCTGGACGATCTGCGCTTTCTGCTCAACTGCGAGCTCAAGGGTGCTGTCAGCAGCGAGGAAGCCGTCAATGGAGCCCTGGAAGCGTATTACAGCCAGCAGGAAGATATCGAGCAGATACTCCAGGAGATCAGCCAAGGATGGGACGACGTGCCCGACCTGACCGCCTCCGTCAGCGCCAGCGAGTCGATCGACCTGGAGAGCCTTGAGGAAATGGCCAACCTGGCGCCGGTGCGCCGCCTCCTGAACCTGGTGCTGCTGACGGCCATAACGGAGAGGGCCAGCGACATCCACTTCGAGCCGTTCGAGGACGAGTTCAAGATACGATACCGGGT
>CAZXDF010000170.1:0-9538 GCA_964639345.1 uncultured candidatus Brocadiaceae bacterium
CTACTTCACGGCGAACACCATCATCGCCTTCCTGCTGCGCAAGCACGTGGACCGCATCGAGGTGGACCAGGTCTACATGGAAGAAGATGAGTCTGAGGAGCAGGGCGAGGCCCTGGGAGGGATGCCGGGCGAGGAGGCCCCTCCCGAAGACGCCGAGGAGCGCGAGCAACCCTCGGAAGATGAAGCGGCCCCGCCGGAAGGCGGGCAGTCGGGGTCCTGAGCAGGGCGCGATGAAGAACGCAGGTGACAATGAGAACCCGGGTCGGCCGGAAGGAGATGCTGTGGCCCAGGTAGCGCGGCTGCGCCAGCGGATTGAGGAACTTTCAGGCGAGCTTCAGAGGGCCGTGGAAACGATCTCCAGCCTTCAGGAGCGTCTGCGGGTCGAAGCGCCGCCCTCGCCCGAAGACTCGCAACTGCGCCGCGGGAAGTCCAGGCAGCTTGAGCGCCAAGCCATGATCCTCATGCGCGAAGACGCCATGGCGCGCAGGTTCCAGGAGAGCCTGCGGCCGCTGTGGTTGGGGGATTTCGAGGGCGTGGAGTTTGCCGTGCGGTCGGTTCCGGGCGTGCGGGTGCGCGGGGATTTCTACGACGTCATCAGGACCTCGGCGAACTCGGTCGTGTTGCTCATGGCCGACGTCAGCGGCTGCGGGCTCCCGGCCACGGTCATCATGGCCATGGCCAGGATGGCGTTCAGGACCTTCGTCCCGCAGGAGTCCAGCCCCCTGGCCATTATGCAGAAGGTCAACGACGCCCTGCTCAACTCCGCCCCGCCAGGGCACCATCTGCGGGCGTTCCTGGGCCTTCTGGACCTGGACATGCTCACCTTTCAGTACGTGAATGCCTCGCACTGCTGCCCCAGTCTCATCCGTGGGGGCGAGATCACCCGCCTCGACACCGAGGGGTTCTTCGTCGGCATGTTCGAGGAGCCGCACTACGAGCAAAAGAGCGTCCAACTTGCGGTCGGCGACAAGCTGTTCATGTTCACCGACGGCTTGCTCAGCCTGTTCGAGGATACGCCCGGCGAGACCGGGGAGACCAAGCTGTGGAACTTCCTCAGCGACCGTGCCGGTCTGAGGCTGCGAGACCTGATGCGCGGGCTCAACGACCGCTTCTCCGGCGGGCTGGAGGATGACGTGGCCGTGCTTGCCATGGAGCTGCTCCGCGAGCGGGCACGCTCCAAGACCATGAGCATCGCGAGCCTGCCCTCGGAGATACGGCACGTCGAGAACTCGGTGCTGCCTCTGCTGAGGGCGAAGGGCTGGGGCGAGCGCACCCTGTTCGACGTCAAGCTGGCCCTGGAAGAGGCGGTCAGCAACGCTATCAAGCACGGCAACCAACTCGACAGCACCAAGCGGGTCAAGGTAGAGTTCTCCGCCGACGAGGGCGAGAGCGTTATCCGCGTGGAAGACGAAGGCGAGGGGTTCGATCCGGCCAATATCCCGGACCCGACGCTGGATGAGAACATCGAGTCGAGTTCGGGCAGGGGCATCGCCCTTATGCGGGCCGCCATGGACTCTGTGGAACACAACGAAAAGGGCAACGTAGTCACCCTGGTCAAAGCCTCACCGTGGAAGCTGGAAGAATCTCCCCCCCGCGGGCCGAAGCAGCCCGAGGCCTGACTGCAGACAGGCGGATGCCATGCGCTACGACGCCGGAGCCGAACGTCCTCTGGAAGCAACTATCGAGCAGGTGGGTGAGGTGCACATTCTCCACCTCAGCGGCCAGATCAACGAGCTGGGGGCGGATGAGCTCAGCGGGGCACTCGACCGGGTGCTGGACGTCGGCGGCATGCGGCTCGTGTTCGACCTGAGCCATGTCACGTTCATCAACTCCACGGGCCTGGGCCATATCATGCGCGCCTACCGGGCCGTCAAGGACGGGGGCTACGTCCGGATCGCGGGCGCTCAGACCCTTGTGGCCGATGTGTTCAGCCTCACCAAGCTCGACAAGCTGCTGAGACTCTACAAGAGGCCCGAAGAAGCCCTGGCCGACCCGGAATAGGGCTGCGCGCGCGCCCCTCTCCTCTGCCGGCTGCGCCGGCGTCAGACTCCCCCGCCTCCGGCATCGGCATGTGAACCTGCCGTATCCTTCATCTCGCTCGCCGCCGAGGCCAGCGTCTTCAGGTTCAACCCTTCGCGCCATAGGAACACGAGGCCAACCAGCGTGATGGGAATGATGTTGACCAGCCACATGACGATCGCCATCGCATCGGCCGCGCCGGGGTCCGCTCCGAATGTCCGCGCCCCCAGCGACGCCGCCCAATGGAACACCCCCACGTAGCCTGGCGCCTGAGGCACGGCCACGGCCACGCCCACCGCCACGACGACGAACAGCGACCCCGCCAGCCCGAGGTCGAGGCCCAAGCCCTTCACCAACCAGAACGTGCTAAGGCCGATTGACAGCCAGAGGCCGAAGCTGAAGCCCACCGCCAGCACCACCTCTCGCCAGTCCTTCAGGAAACCCATTGCGTCAGCCAGGCTGTGGAAGAAGGCGTTGGCGGGCCCCCGCCAGCGCGCCGGCAGCACCCGCGTGCAGCGCTCCCCGAGCGCAACGAACGGCCGGGGAAAGAGCGCAAGCGCCGTGAAGCCGACGGCGCCGGCCGCGGCCGCCGCCCCGAAAAGTATGATGCCCAGGCGTATCCGCCCAAGGTCTTCGGCGACCTGCGCGTCCGCAGACGCTGCCAGAAGGCCCCCTGGCATCATCAGCGACGTGGCCAGGATCAGGAGCATGAGGCCGATCAGGTCAAACACGCGCTCCAACCCCACGGCCGTTGCCAGGCAGTGGCCGAAGCGCACGCCCTCCTTGCGGTGCAGGACGTACGGCCGGATAAGCTCTCCCGCGCGCAGCGGCAACAGGTTGTTGGCCGTGAACCCTATGCACGTGGCCGCGGCCACGCTCGATGCGCGCACGCGCTTGATGGGGGCGAGGAAACGGCGCCATCGCGCCACGCGGAACGCGTAGACCAGCGCGATGAAACCGATGGACGGGGTGAGATGGAGATGCAGATGCCTGGCGCCACGGAACGTCTTCACCACCTCCGGCCAATTGCCCCGGACCTGGACGGCGAACCACACGCTCGCCACAAGGCTCACCGTCAGCCCGACGGCCAGCAGCAGACGTCTCTTAGCCAGTTGTTCCATCGCCAGCGATTGAAGCGGGAGTCGGGATCGAAAAGCCGCCGGCCGCGCGCGGCGCGGAAGGGCAGCACTGGAGAGTGTAGCAGAGCCGCGCCGGCAATGTAAACGGGCGCGGCAACGGTGCGGCGTGAAACCGCCGATGGCGGCCCTGCACGCTTGCAAGCGGCGTGCGCTAGGGGTATAGGTATAAGAGGCGCCCGGCCGTGGGAGGCATCATGGCCCTGGTGAACAGCTCACCTGCGCCGCGCAGGCCGGGGGTTGATTTCGGAGCGGAAGGAGTCGCTGGCTGATGGCGCGACTGGCCAGAGACGGCGGGCCGAAAGTGAGGACGACTGAGCGCGAGCAGCGGGATGAGGGCAGCTCTTGGCAGAGGTATGGGACATCGTCGGCGGCATAGTCGTCATGGCGTTTCTGGCGGTGTGCCTGTTCGCCGTCGGGGCGAGGGTCTCGCGTTCCTGCCCCCGGTGGGTTTCGGGGGCCGTTGCGCTGTGCGCCGTGGCATCGCTTGTCCTGTTCGAGCAGTTCGTCCACGGGGAGCTTTTTCTCACGCGGATTCTTCCGTTCTCCAACGTCATAGTCTTGAGCAACTGGCTCCCCCTGGGAGGAGCGCTGCTGGCGGGACTGATCTGGGGGCGAGCCAACCTGCCGATGTGGCGCAGGGCGATCGGCGCCTTGGCCCTGGCGCTCGTGTCGGCCTATTGCCTGGTCGAGGTCGTGCTGGGCGAGCCGCCGCTGACGCGCGAGTTGTGGTCTGCCGACGGGGTGTGTCTGCAATCCGACGAATCGACATGCAGCGCCGCCAGCGCCGCAACGCTCCTCAGGCACGCGGGCATACCCTCAACCGAGCGTGAAATGGCCCGGCTCTGCCTGACGCGAGACAACGGAACCTCCGTACTCGGGCTCTACCGCGGGCTCAAGATCAAGACCAGGGGGACACCCTGGAAAGTGGAGGCCTTCAAGGCCGACATCGCAGGGCTGCGAGGCATCCTCTCACCGCCGGTGGTCGTCTCGGTGGGGGTGAAGCCAGGGAGCAATACCGACCCTATGTACGCCCAGGATTGGGGATGGACCCCGGGCGTCGCTCACAGCGTGGTCGTCTACGGTTTCGCAGGGAACAAGCGGATCGACGTTGCCGACCCATCCGTGGGCCGCGAACAGTGGTATATTAGGGACCTCCGAGTGCTCTGGCGCGGGGAGGGCCTTCAGCTCCTTGCGGAGCCGCGCGACCGGGCCGGCTCGCAATAGCGGCGTTACGATTACCTGCGGAGCCGCGCCTGGCGAACTCGCACGCGGGGGACCGGGGGTCCTGGGACCGTCGGCGCCTCGTCGGGGTCGCTGTCCTGGACGGGCTGGCCCTGGCCGCCGGCCGTGGGCGGACTCGTCTGCGGGCCGTGGCGGCCGAGCTTCAGGATGGTGAGCGCCAGAATCCACACGTCCCGCCAGAAGGAGTTCCGCTGCACGTAGCCGACGTCCTCGGCGATCCAGGTGTGGAATCTCGTGTTGTCGCTGGCCACCTGCCATGGGCCCGTGACGCCCGGGACGACGCTGAGCCTCTGGTCGCGCCAGGCGCGGTGATACTGCATCTCGTCCATGCGCAGCGGACGCGGCCCCACCAGGCTCATGTCTCCCTTGAGGACGTTGAAGAGCTGGGGCAGCTCATCCAGCGAGACCTTGCGCAACAGCGCGCCCAGCCGCGTGGTGCGGGGATCGTTCGAGACCTTGAACGTCGGCCCGTCGGACTCGTTCCTGGCCTGCAGGTCGGGCCGAAGTTGGTCGGCGTCTGGGACCATCGTGCGGAACTTGAGCATCGCGAAGCGCCGCCCGCCCACCGTGCACCGATAGTCCTTGTAGACGACCGGCCTGCCAGAGGTCAGCCTGACGGCCACATAGACCAGGGCCAAAACGGGGGCCGCAAACACAAGCGCGACGGAGCTGAACGCGACGTCGAAAACCCGTTTCATGATTCGGCGCAGGGGCTTGCGCCGGGCCCCGGCCGGGGCGGCAGGCTGAAGCGTGGGGTAGGCGGCCTGCCGGATCGTGCGCGAGCCTCCGCGCAGCAGGCTCACGCCCAGCAGGCGTTCACCGTCGCCCACGTGCGCCTTCTCCGCCAGGATGCTCCCGTGCACGTAGGCGCCGACGCCGATCTCAGCGTCGGCCAGGACCACGGAATTGCTCACCACGCTGCCGGCGCCCACGTGCGCGCCCCGGCCGATGACGCACGGGCCGAACACCTGCGCGCCGGCATCCACCGTGCAGCCCTCGCCCAGTGCGACCGGCCCGACCATGTGCGCGGATTCGTCCACGTTGACCGGCCCCTGCTTCTCTACGTCTTCGCACAGTGCGCGTATGCCCGTCGCATGCGGGCTGCGGAAGTAACCGACCAGCACGTCCATGTTGAGGTGGAAGTAATCGTTGAGGGTATGGATCTCCCGCCAGTAGCCGTCCAACTCGTACGAGAGGATGTTGCGCCCGGTCTCGACCAGGTGCGGCACCAACTGCTCCTTGACGTCGAAGTAGCGCCCGTCCGGTATCACATCGAGGCACTCCGGCTCCATCACGTAGAGCCCGCAAGGGTAGAGGCTGACCGGCTCCTGCTCGGACCAGTGCGAGGTGCTCAGGCCCGTGACGCGGCCGGACGGGTCGCGCTGGAGGCTTTCATTGTAGACGGGATAGGCCGCGGGGCGCACGCCGCCGACGGTCATGATGGCCCCGCCCTCACTGTGCGCCGCGAGCATGGGCCGGATGTCGCCGTCGAAGGCGTTGGCCGAGTGCGCGAGGATGAAGGTGCCGCGGAGCCGGTCGACCACGCCCTTGAGCGCGCCGGCCGTCCCGCGGATGTTCTCCTGGAGAATACAAGTGATATTGTGTCTCTGCCCCAGTTCGCGCAGCACCCGTTCGGCGCTTTGGTGCGCACCCGTGAGGCAGAAGATGAACTCGCTCGCCCTGGCGGCCTTAAGCCGCTGGATCGAGTATTCGACGCACGGCCGATTGGCGACCGGCCAGAGACATTTTGGCCGGCCTTCAGCCGTAATCTCCGGGGTTGTATTCACCCCTCCCGCTAGCAGCCCGTGGCAGAAGTCGTCGTACGCCCTTGAGCCAGCAAACAGGCCCGCTGAGAGTGCCGAATTCGGGCTTCTCAGCCAGCCGAAGAAAGCCCGGATGCGCAAGAAGCCACTTTAGCCACGGGCTGCTAGGAACACCACCTGCATCACCTTGTCACCGAGTATGACAACGGGCGCGTGTGGCCCCGATGTGTTCTAAGGAACATAGGATGTTCGCCTCCCGCTTGTCTGCCCTGTCGTGCACCTGTCCATCGCATCCTTTCCCTGCGACAGGAGGGATGATTCAGCAACTCATGTGCCGTGTTGCAGACTGCGGTAGCCCGCCGCTTGCGCAGCGCCGGGCGCGCGGGATATCCCACGGGTCTCGCATTGCAGCGTGCAAGGCGTAAGAGCTGGCCTGGCCAGGACGAATGACATACTGAGCCGCGTCGTCACCCAGGCACGGGCGCTCCACCCCGGCATCGTCCAGCTCGGGGCAGGTCCTCCCGGAGCCTGTTGACTAGCCTCGGCTTCATGGTGTAACCTTCATCTTGCAGATTGCGACTTCTTTGGAAGGAACTGTCACCTTGGCAGACGAAACGGATGCAACTCGTTGCGATGGCGTCCGCGCCATGGTGCCTCGGGAGAAGATGTGCGGGTCCGCGCGCAAGCTCCGGGACACCTACGCGCGCACCCCCGGCGCCCCGCTCTTCCGGCGGGAGTTCGGCTACTACTGCATGGAGCGGTGGCGAGAGCAGGGCATGCCGGAGGGCGTCCCGCTGGCGGAACTCTTTGACTACGACCCGCCGGGGCACCACGTGCTGTCCGGCCTGGGCTGGTGCGAGGCGGCGTTCGAGCCGGCCTTCGAGGAAGAGGTGATCGAGGACCGGGGCGAGCACGAACTCGTGCGCGACTTCGCGGGGCGTCACGTGCTGTTCTTCAAGGGGCGGCGCAGCGGGTTCATGCCGGAGTACGTCGACCATCCCGTGAAGGACATGAGGACGTGGGAAGAGGACGTGAAGTGGCGCCTGAACCCGGCTTCGCCCGAGCGCTGCGCAGACCTCGATGAGCGGATGAACAAGGCGCGCGCCGAGGCCGCCCGGGGGCTCATCATCACGCAGGGCGTGATCGGCGCCTACATGTACCTGCGCAGCCTGATCGGGCCCGAGGGGGTGCTCTATGCCTTCTACGACATGCCCGAACTGATCCACGACTGCATGCGCACCTGGCTGGAGTTGGCCGAGGCGGTCATCGCCCGCCACCAGCGGCACGTGACCATCGACGAGCTCTTCTTCGGCGAGGACATCTGCTACAACCACGGCATCCTCATCTCGCCCGAGCTCATGCGGGAGTTCATTCTGCCCTACTACCGGCGGCTTATCGCCAACCTGAAGGCCCGCCAGATCGACCGCGCCCGCCACCTCTACGTGCAGGTCGACACCGACGGCTACGCGGTCCCGGTCATACCGATCTACCAGGAGCTCGGCATGGACGTGATGAGTCCCTTCGAGGTCGCCTCCGGCTGCGACGTGGTCGAGATAGGACGCGGGCACCCGGAACTGGTCATGTTCGGCGGCATTGACAAGCGCGCCCTGGCCACTACGAAGGGGCGGATCGACCGCATGGTGGAGCGCATCCTGCCGGCCATGCGGGAGCGCGGGGGCTACATACCCACCTGCGATCACGGTGTGCCCGAAGAGGTTTCCTACGAGAACTACCTGCACTACCGCAAGCGGTGCGTGGAACTTGGAGGATAGGCCGCCGGGAGCGGCTTGATTCCGCCCGCAGCTTGCGATATGTTTGCGACCGCAGCCGAAGCGTCAGGCCCTAGACACTATTGTCGGCCTCTCAAGCAGAAGGAGTTCGAATGGCCATCCCGATAGGATTGCAGCTTTACTCCGTGCGCGATGATTGCGCGCGCGACTTGCCCGGCACGCTCGAAGCCGTCGCAAAGATGGGATACACGGGCGTGGAGTTCGCCGGCTATCACGGCTACGGCGCCGACGATCTGAGAAAGATGCTCGACGGCCTGGGACTCACATGCTACGGCACGCACACGGCGATCGACGCGCTCCTGGGCGATGAGTTCGCGGCGACGGTCGAGTTCAGCCTCGCGCTGGGCAACCCCTACCCGGTCGTCCCGTGGCTGGCGGAAGAGCGCCGCGGCTCGCGGGCGGCGTGGCTGGAGAGCGCGGAGTTGTTCAACGGCATCGCCGAGCGCCTGAAACCCCACGGCCTGCGCACCGGCTACCACAACCACATGGTCGAGTTCACCCCGATGGAGGGCGAGACGCCCTGGGACACCTTCTTTGGCAACGCCTCGCCGGACGTCATCATGCAGCTCGATACCGGCAACGCCATGCGCGGCGGCGGCGACCCCGTGCCCTTCGTCGAGCGCTATCCCGGCCGCGCGACCACAGTTCACCTCAAGGAGTTCTCGGCGACCGATGATAAGGCCCTCATCGGCGAGGGGGATGTGGACTGGGACAGGCTCTTCAACCTGTGCGAAACGGCGGGAGGGACGCAGTGGTACATCGTCGAGCAGGAAAGCTACGCCCACGAACCTCTGAAGTGCGTGGAGCTGTGCCTGGAGGCGCTCCGCGCGATGGGGAAGTAGTCACGCGTTTCGGCGCTCGATCCCCAGCACTTTGAGCAGCTCGTGGAGCCGGCTGAAGTCCGGAATTATCAGATCGGCCCCGGCGCGGATGAGCCGGCGTCGCTTGGCCGGGCTGAGGCCGCAGCGCCGGACCTCGTCGCTTGCCACGCCCACGCAGATGCCGCCGCGCTTGCGCACCTCGCGCATCTCCACCGGCCCGTCGCCGAACACGGCGAGCTGCGCGCCGCTGAGGGAGTGCTCGAGGATGACGCGCTCCGTCACGTCGCGTTTGGCCTCCACCGCCACGTCGCCGACGGCCCCGTAGATCCGCCCCTCGAAAAGATGCGCGTAGCCCAGGGCCTGCGCCTCGGCCCGGGCGTCCTCCTCGTCGGTGCCGCTCAGCAGGTGGAGCGTGACGCCCCGGTCGTAGAGACGCTGGAGGAGCGCCGGCGCGTTCTTCACCGTGAAGTCGCTTCGCGCCAGCTCGCCGCTTTCCAGCTTTGCCAGGCGGCCGCGGACCATCTTCAGAAGCTCCTCGTTGTAGATGGCCTTGTAGCCGCGCGCGTCGAGGATTTCCTCCTCCGGCACGCAGCCGAATTCCCGCACCATGTTGACCAGCGCGACCGTCTGGACCAGGGTCTGAACGCCCGTGGTCTTGTCGATGAAATCATGGCATCGCCGGGCGACCGTGCGGCGGAGGCTCTCAGGGGCGTCCTCGCAGCGCGGGCCGAGGATGGCGCGGACCATCATCGGCTCCATGATCT
>CAZXDF010000171.1:0-12891 GCA_964639345.1 uncultured candidatus Brocadiaceae bacterium
CCCTGCTGGATGTAATTGTCGGACTTGCGGAAGTTGACGTAGATGATGTCCGGGGCGACCTTGCCCGCTATGGCCAGAAGGTCAACCTCGACCCCCTCCACCTTGATCCCCGAGAACTTGTGCAGCTCGACCTCGACGTTGTCCCAGTTGTGGTTCCCATACTTTTCGGGGTCCGCCTTGTACCTGGCGCGGTAGTTCTCCGCGAAGATGGCGGGAAACCGCCGGACGAACTCCTTGACGGACGCGATCTCGGCGCGCGTGTTAGGGTCGGTGCGGGTGGCGTCCGGCGGGAAGCAGAACTGGCTCACGCGCAAATGGATGATCGTCTTGCCGTCGCGGTCCTCGACCCACCCGGCCGAGGCCGGCCACGCTCCGGCCAGGAGCACGACCAGTGCGCCGAGGAGGACCGTCGTTCTGCGTCTTGGTCTGGAACTGTCCATGCGCCGTCCCGATCAGAAGTGGCAAGTCATTCTACAGGGCTGCCGGCAGAGTTCAAGTGGGCACGGCGGGATGCACTCGACAAGCGGCGGCTGAAGGCTATAATGGCGCCTCTGCCCCTGTCGTCGTGCCACGGAAGTAGAGTCATGGAAATCGACCGCCCCATCTTCATCGTCGGGCCGCACCGCAGCGGCACTACGCTTCTATACCGCACCCTGTCCAAGCACCCGGATGTGGCATACTTCAACCTGGCCAACCGCCGCTTCCGGTCCTTTCCCGTGATTGCTCACGTTCTGACGCGGCTGGGAATGGAGGATGCGCCGCGCGAGCTGCAAAGGATCTGGGACCGTTACTGGACGGGCGAGGACGACGTAATGGGAGCGCAGGACGCGACGCCCGAGGCCGTCGCATGGCATCGCAAGATGGTGAAGAGGGTCCTGAGGCTTCGCGGCGCCGGGCGCTTCCTGGCCAAATACCCCCGGCTTTCGGCCAGGCTTGACTGGATCGACGCGGTCTTCCCAGGCGCCCTGTTCGTTCACATGGTCCGCGACTGGCGGGCCGTTGTCAACTCCACCCTGACGCGCCGACGGAAGCGGGATGCGAAAGTGGGACCGTGGTACGGGGACCGGATTCCGGGCTGGAAGGAAATGGGCGAGTTGCCCCCGGAAATCGTCGCCGGCCGCCAGTACCGGTTCCTGACCGAGACGCTGGAGGAACAGGGGCCCCGGTATGAGGGGCGCTTCCTCACGGTGCGTTACGCCGAGCTCTGCCGCAATCCCGTTGAGACCGTCCGCGACATCGCTCGGCACTGCGGCCTGGAGTGGTGCGCGGAGTTCGAGGAGACCGTCCCGCTGACCCTGCGCAGCGCGAACTACAAGTGGCGCGAGCAGCTCGATCCGTCGCAGGTGGAGATGGTGCGATCCGAGGCCCCGGAGTTCTTCGCCCGCCACGAAGAAGCGGATTGACAGGGGCTGAGCGCCCGCGAGCCACCCATTGCGTCCCCTCCGCAGGAGCGCCCCGACGCCCTCCCGCAGACGTTGACACATCTGCCGGGGGCCACTATAATCGCCCGTTCGCCCCTACGCCGTCCCTCTTGCTGGCGGAGAACCCCTAATGCCCACCGTCCTGATAGCCGACAAGCTGGCCCAGCAGAGCGTGGACGTGCTGAAACAGGCCGGCCTGGAGGTCATCCACAAACCCGGCCTCACCCCCGAGCAACTCAAGGAAGCCGTGCGCGGCGTCGAAGGCGTGATCGTGCGTTCGGGAGCGAAGTTCACCGCCGACATCCTGGCGGAGGCCGGCGAGCTGAAGGCCGTCTGCCGCGCCGGGGTGGGGGTGGATAACATCGACGTGGCCGCGGCCAGCCGGCAGGGCGTGGTCGTCATGAACACCCCCGGCGCCAACACCATCAGCACGGCCGAGCACACCATCGCGTTGATGCTGGCCCTGAGCCGCAACGTCGGCCCCGCTTACCTGTCCATGCGCGAGGGCAGGTGGGACCGCAAGAGGTTCATGGGCGCCGAGCTGGCCGCTACGACGCTGGGCGTTGTGGGGCTTGGGCGCGTCGGAAGGGCCGTGGCGGCGCGGGCCGCCGCCTTCGACATGAAGATCGCGGCCTACGACCCCTACATATCCCGCGAGGCGGCCGCGAAGCTGGGCGTCAAGGTACACGACTCTCTGGAGGAGTTGCTGAAGACATGTGACTATCTCACCGTCCACGTGCCGGGGGGCGATCGGACGAGGGGCATGATCGGCGGGGCGCAGATCGCGCTTATGAAGCCGACCGCCCGGCTGGTCAACTGCGCGCGCGGCGATGTCGTGGATCGTGACGCCGTGGTGGCGGCGGTGCGCGAGGGGCGGCTGGCCGGGGCGGCCTTTGACGTCTACAGCCCCGAGCCTCCGGGTGATTTCGAGTTCGCCCGCCACGACGCCATCCTTGCCACCCCGCACCTGGGCGCCTCGACCGAGGCGGCGCAGATCGCCGTCGGAATCCAGGCTGCCGAGCAGATGGCCGGCGCGCTTCTGCGGGGGCACTACCGCAACGCCATCAACGTCACCAGCGTCCCGCCGGAGGAGAAGGGCATCCTTCGCCCCTATTGCGAGCTGGCCTACAGGATGGGGCAGGTGATCGGCACCCTGAACAGCGGGCGCTTAAGGTCCCTGGAAGTCATGTGCACGGGGGTGCTGGCCGAGCACAACGCCACGCCGGTCGCCGACCACGGCGTGCTCGGCGTGCTTCAGGCCGTCCTGGGCGACACGGTCAACATCGTCAGCGCGCCCCATCTCGCCCGGGAGCGCGGCCTCCATGTCACCTGCACGACCTCGCTGGACCAGAAAGGCGGGTTCACGGATCTCGTCTCACTCGCGCTTTCCACAGACGCATCTGATCTGGAGGTGGCAGGCACGGTCTTCGGCCCCGGGCACATCCGCATGGTCAAGGTGGGGCCGTTCCGCACGGAGGTCGTGCCGGAAGGACACCTGCTGCTTGCGTTCGGGCAGGACAAGCCGGGCCTGATCGGCAGCATCGGCGACACCCTGTTCGCCGCGGGCGTCAACATCGCGCGAATGACCTTCGGGCGCACGGAGCCCGGCGGGGACTGTCTGCTGGCGCTGAACCTGGACAGCTCCTGCGAGGAGGGGACGCTGGAGGCCATTCGAGCGCTGCCGGCAGTGGACCGCGCCGTGCGCGTGGCGCTGAGGTAAGCCAAGGCGCTACCTGCAGAACCTGAGCAGTCGGAGCTACCGTCTTCGTACGCATCGTTGTCCTCGCGTCCCCGTTTCCCCGTGCACGCGGGAGCACAGCGTGTATAATGCTTATGTACTCTGGGCGGCGCGAGAGGTCGCTGTGACGTGCGCAAGCTGAAAGGGGTTCTGCGGGTGCCGGCAGGCAGAGAAACTGCGAAGGGTTCGAGTTCCGCAGGTCGGCGCGGGGTGCTGGCTGCCTGCGTGGTCGCGGTGCTCATAGCCGCGTGGCCGGGCCGGAGCGTGCTCGCAGCGGATGCGCCGGACGCGTGTCTTATTCGTCTACAGGGCATCATCAACGAGGCTTACGCCGAGGCCATCCTCCGCAAGATCGACGATGCGCGCGAGCTGGGCGCGAAGACGATCATCCTGGAGATGGACACGTTCGGCGGCGAGGTTGTCTCCTCGATGAGGTTTGCAGATGCCATCTCGAAGCAGGACGACCTGCGCATCGTGACCTACATCAACCCTTACGCGTTCAGCGCCGGGACCATGGTCGCCCTGGCCTGCGACGAGATATACATCGATGCCGCCGTGGGCAAGATGGGCGATGTCGCCCCGATCAACATGGCCACCGGCGAGGAGATGGGCGAGAAGCAGCAGGCGCCTATCCGGAAGACCCTGGAGACCTACGCCGAGAAGCGGGGCTATTCCGTCCCTCTGGTGCACGCCATGGTGAGCAAGCAGTTTGAAGTCTTCCGGATCTATCTCGCCGACGACCCCGCCCCGCAGTACATCACCGGCACCGAGCTGGAGCTGAACAAGTCGGACGAATTCCTCAAGAAGATCGTCAAGAAAGAGATCATCGTCCGGCGCGGCGAGCTCCTGACCCTGACGGCCAAGGGCGCGGTGGAGCTCGGGTTCGCCCGCAAGGCCGTCGGGAGCCGGGAGGGGCTGTTCGACGAGCTGGGCGTGGACCCAGGGAAGGTCAAGCGCCTCTACCTCTCGCCTTCGGAGCGGTTGCTGGCTGTCGTGGACACCTTCAGCATGGTGTTCATTGGGCTGGGCCTGATCCTGTTCTACATGGAACTGAACCAGCCCGGTTTCGGCCTGCCGGGCATTCTCGGCCTCACATGTTTCGCAGCGTTCTTCTTGATCAAGTTCTCCCTGCACTACGCCCACATGCTGGAGCTGATCCTTTTCGGGATCGGGGTGGTGCTGCTCATAATCGAGGTGTTCTTCATCCCCGGCTTCGGCGTCGCGGGGATATCGGGCATCGTGCTGATTTTCGCCAGCATGGTCTTGATGCTCCAGCAGTTCACCGTGCCCGGCACGCAGAGCGAGTGGCGCGCCTTCGGGAACAACATCCTGATGGTGCTGGGGACATTCGTTGCGAGCGCGGTGGCGCTCGTATTGCTGGTGACGCACATGAAGTCCGTGCCGCTACTGAACCGGATGATCCTGCGTCGCACGCTCGCGGGCGCCGGCGCGACGGCCGTGGCGGGACGCTACGGCGAGGAACTCAGCGGGTTGGTAGGAGAGGTGGGCCTCGCGCTGACGGCCCTGCGGCCGGCGGGTCGCGCGGAGTTCGGAGACCGGCAGGCGGACGTTGTCACGCAGGGCGAGTTCCTCGAACGCGGCACGAGGGTCGAGGTCATGGAGGTGCATGGCCCGAGGGTGGTCGTAAAGGCACACGAGGAGGCCTGAAACCGAGCACTGCCTGCCCGGCACTTCAGGGCGCAATCAGAGGATACATGAGATGGACCCGATCTGGCTAATCGTCATCTACATCGCCGGGCTGGCGGCCATGCTGGCAGAGCTCTTTCTGCCCGGCGCGGTGATGGGGATACTGGGATTCCTCGCCGTCTGCGGCACGATCGTCGGCGCCTATGCCACCGGCCACCCCGTAATGGGCACGGTGATGGTGGTGGTGACGATCGCCATGTTCCCGCTCTTCTTCCTCGTCTGGCGCAGGGTCCTCGGACGCTTTTGGACCCTCAAGAGCACGGTTTCGGGCACCAGTGCCGGCGATGTGCGGGCCGAGGACCTCCTGGGCAAGGAGGGAGATGCGGTCAGCCAGCTCCGCCCGAGCGGCATCGCCACCGTAGAGGGCACGCGCTACAGCGTGGTGACGCGCGGCGAGATGTTGGAGAAGGGCGCGCGCGTGAAGGTGATCGACGTGACCGGAAGCCGGATCGTCGTCAAGAAGGCGTGAGGTCCTGTGCGCCTTCGTTGACACCGGAAGGCGTATCTGATATGTCGTGTTGTGCGGAACTGTCAGTTTGTGCGCCCGGCCGTTGAAACGGCCGGGGCGTGCAGTTGTCCGCCCATCGGCCTTCGCACGGGGCAGGGCACGAGATTCTCTTGACAGGGAGGAGTTTGGAGCAATGCCAATCATAGCAGCAGTGGCGCCGTGGATGGTCGGGCTGATTATCCTGCTCGTGATCGTGATCCTCATCGTGCTGGGCTTCATGTTCAGCTACGGTTTCCTGTGGCTGAGGGCACTGCTGGCCGACGCGCACGTGAGCGTCGGGCAGATCATCGGAATGCGCCTGAGGGCTGTCAGCCCGAAGGTCATCGTCGACATGCGGGTAATGGCCATGAAGGCCGGCGTGCCGATTGAGACCAACCTGCTGGAGGCCCACTACATGGCGGGCGGCAACGTGCCCAGCGTTGCTCGCGCCCTCGTGGCGGCCAACAAGGCGGGGATTCCCCTGCCGTTCAACATGGCCGCCTCCATCGACCTGGCAGGCCGCGACGTCCTCCAGGCCGTCGGCATGTACGTCCGGCCCGAGGTGATCGACTGCCCCGACCCGTCCAAGGGGCGCACTACTGTCGACGCCGTGGCCAAAGACGGCATCCAGGTCAAGGCCAAGGCCCGCGTGACGGTGCGCGCCAGGGTCGAGAAACTCGTCGGAGGCGCGTGGATGGAGACGATCATCGCCCGCGTCGGCGAGGGCATCGTCACCACCATCGGCTCGGCCGAGACCTACAAGGTGGTGCTGGAGAACCCGGACATGATCTCCAAGCGCGTGCTCGAGAAGGCCCTGGACGCAGAGACGGCGTTCGAGATCGTCTCGATCGACATCGCGGACGTGGACGTGGGCGAGAACATCGGCGCCAAGCTCCAGGCCGACCAGGCCGAGGCCGACAAGCGCGTGGCCCAGGCCCTGGCCGAGAGGCGGCGCGCGATGGCCGTGGCCCGCGAGCAGGAGATGAACGCCCTGGTCGCCGAGAACCGCGCCAAGGTCGTCCTGGCCGAGGCTGAAATCCCCAGGGCCGTCGCGCAGGCCTTCCGCGAGGGGAACCTGGGCATCATGGACTACTACTCGCTCAGGAACGTCCAGGCCGACACCGACATGCGCCGCAGCATCGGCGGGCAGGATGATGCCGGGACGAAGACGTAGCGAGCTGCTAAGGAAGCAGTAGGGGCATGGCGGCCTACTCCGCCGAAGCAGCCGCTTCCAGCCTCCGCAGCAGGTCTACTGCGGAGGACGGGTCGGCTGCGAAGGCTGGATGCCGCGCGCGCGAATGTCGACGAGCGACGTGTGAGTGCTCGTCGCGGAGGTGACGTGCTATGGCCAGGAGAACAAGGACCGGCCTGGATGAACGCAGGGGCAGGCTGCTCGCCCACGAGATAGTCGACCGCGTGGGTGAGCGGGCCGCCGGAGACCGCCTCGCCGCCGCAGTCCAGGCCCTGGAGAAGGCCCCCAACGACGCCGTGCGCCGGATCATCCTGGAGACGGCCGTCTCAGCGCCCGGCGACGTTACGGCGGCCTTCGTTCAGGCCGCCGTGCGCAGCGGCAGCACGGCCGTGGCGCGCGCCGCCGCCGACCTGCTGCTGGATATCGGCGGTGCGGAGGATGCGCTCGAGATCATCTCCGAGTGCCTGGAGTTCGGCGACTCGTCTGTGCGGCGCCGGGCCGTCGAGGCGCTGGAGACGCTCTCCGACCCGGGCGTGGTCGACCTTCTGACCAAGGCGCTCGGGCATGAGGATGACTCCGTCCGGCGGGCCGCCGCCAACACGGCGGGTCTCGTGATCGGCGGCAAGTACCACCCGCTGCGCCAGGCGGTGCTGGAGGCCCTGGGGGATCCGGGCAGCGAGCTTGGCCGCACCCTCGTCGGGACCGACGACGTGCAGATGCGCCGCGAGATCGCCCAGACCCTGGGCTACGCCGGCTCGGACCTGGTGCTGGGCGTGCTGGAGAGGTTCAGCACTGACAGCGACGTCCTGGTCCGTCGGGAGGCCGCCCTCGCGCTCGCCGCGCTGGGCACGGACGGGGCCGCCGAAGCGCTAAGGCGTCACATGGAGGATGAGGACCATGTGGTGGTCGCCTCGGTGCTGGATGCCCTTGCCAGGCATCACGGGCGCGATAGCGTCAAGATGCTGGAAGTCATTCGGGCGGGGATGAAGCATCCCGGGGTGGAAGTGCGCCGACATGCCGTCCTGATGCTGGACCATTTCGCCCCCTCGCGGATCGGGGACGTCCTTGTCGAGGCAGCGCGGGACGATGATTTTGAGGTCCAGCGCAGCGCGCACGAGATCATGCGGCGGAAGCATCCCGAGGCGAGCAGGGACTGGCTGGCCGCGTCTGAGGCCGAGCTAAGCCCCGGCGAGCAGACCCTACTGATCTGGGAGGCGGGCAGTGCAGGCGCGGAGCCCGGCGCGGGTGGAGCGAGCGGCTCGCTCGCGAAGCGCGACCTTGCCTCCAGGACGGATGTGATCTCCCTACTCGAACGGGCGGCCCTCGAGGGGGGAGAGTCGGTGCGCGTGCACGCCCTCGGCGAGCTGCTGGAGCTGAAAGACATCGCCGATTCCGAGGCTCTCCGGCGGGCAGTGACAGACGACAACGAGTCCGTGCGGAGCCGCGCCGGCAGCGCTCTGGCCTACACGCGCGATGCCGCGCTGCTGGTGGACATCCTCCAGCAGCACAGCGACCCGCTCCTGCGTCGCCGCGCGTGCGAAGCCCTGATCGACGACCCGACCGGCCGCGCCGACGGCGGCCCGCCCCAGCGCAGCGTCAGGTTCACCTCGACCCGAACGGTGGGCACGGAACTCCTGGGTCACTTCCTGGCCGCTCTCAGGGACCCGGACCAGGGCGTGAAGCTGTTGGCCTGCGAGGCCATCCGGCGCTACGTCGAGTTCCGGTGCCCCGTGCCGGTGCGCGTCGTAAGCGACGCCCTGCGGGAACTGACCGAGGACGAGGGGCTTTCCTCGCTCGTGCGGGACATCGCCGGGGAGGTGGCCGACGGGGTGGCTGAGGCCGCGCTGTGCGAGCCCCTGGTGAAGTGCGCGGACGCGTTGCTCGAATGGCGCGGCCGACTGGCGCGCGAGGCGCACGCGCTCAGGAGCGACGAGCAGGGGCGGCTGGCGCTCAGCGCGGGAGGCGGCTTGAACGTTCCCGAACTCCTGGAGCGTTGGCCTTCGGACTTCGGGCTGACCGGCGAGCAATCCCTTGCCCTGGCGCAGGCCCTGACCGCCGGAGCACCGCTGCCGGAGGAGGTCGGGGAGGCAGTGATGCGAGGCATGGTGCGGGGCCTGACGGGGTGCCTGGAAGCGATCTGCCACGCGGCCGTGGGCGTGGGACAAATAGGCGAGGAACGTTGGCGCTCCCACCTGGAGAAGTGGGCGCAGGCCGTGCAGGGCGGCCCGCAACTGGACTGGGGCGAGGGAGAGGAAGTGGCGGGATGGCGCAGGCTGCTGGGGCGCATGCGCCGCCGGGCGGCCATTGCCGTCGCATTGGCGCTCGAAGGGCTGAAGGATGATCCGGACCCCGCGGTGCTGGTGGAGGAGTGTGCGGATGCCGACGATCGGGTCCGCATGGCCGCCCTGACGGCCCGGACGGAGCTGAGGGGCGAGCCGGCAGGCGAGGGCGACCTGCTCGCGAGCCTGTGCCGGGAGCATGCCGAGGAGGCCGAGTTCGTGGACGTGGTGGGCCCGGCGGCCGTCGCGCTGGTGGGAGCGGGGCGGGAAGAGTTCGTGACGGTGTTGGAGTCCGTCCTGGAGCGCGCGCACACCGATCTGCGATATGAACTGACTCAGCGTCTCATGATCGCCGCCGGGAAGGAGGGGGCCGCCCGGGGCCTGAGCGAGAGGCTTAGGTCGGGCCCCGTCGCCGGGATGGGGCGACTCTGCCTCGCATTGGCGCTGCGCGGGGCGGGAGGGTCTGTGGAAGGCATGGACTTCCCCGAGGTGCCGCCGGGGGCCGACGTGGAGCGCGTGTGCGCCCTGGACGGGCTCAGGGCCATGCAGGGGGACGAGGAGGCCGTGGAGCGGCTGGAGTCCGCCCTGCGCGGGGAAGATTACCGCGCCCGTTACTGCAGCGCCGTCTACCTGGGACTGGCCCGCGTGCATAGCGCGCTGCCCATCTTCGCCGGTGTCAGCGACAGGGATACAGCATTCCCGCTGCGAAGTCTCAGCGCCGGCATGTTGATCCGGGGCGGCCACCGTCAGGGAGTGAGCTGGTTCACGAAGGTCGGCCCGCACGCGCGCGGAGCCGACGGGGCGAGAATCGTGACGGACTTCGGACGCGCGGTAGAGCACATGATGCCGCTCATGCTGGACTGTAAGGACGTGAATCTCGGTCGGTTCGTCTGACCGTTCGCTTGCTGGAGGCGCGTCGAAATGGGCGATCTCGTGCCATGCGTCATATTTGCGATCATTATCATCGTCTCCATAGTTGGCAAGCTGCGCAACGCTGCCCAGCAACGGCGCGCGGCGCAGCCGCCGCCCGCCGGGCCGCCAGGGCGGCGGCCCGGGTCTGATCCGGCAGTTCCTGGAGGAGATGGCCCAGGCGCAAGGCATCGAAGCGCGCGAGCAGCCGGCGCAGGGCGCTGCCCCCGTGCAGCGCCCTGCTCCTATACAACCCGCTGTCCCTGTACAGCGCGTGCAGGCTCCTGCCCAGGTGCAGCCCCAGGCGCCTCAGCCGGAAGAGCGATTCGCAGCCCTGCCTTCGGCTCTTGCGCCGCCACCCCCGTCGGTCAAGCCGCCCGCGCCAAGACCGACCGCCCAGAAACGACGCCCCAGGAAGAAGAAGCGGCGGCCAGCCGAGCGGCCCGCCGCCGCCGCGCCAGCGCCCAGGCCCAGGTCGAAGCCGGCCGCGCTCGTTCCCGATTTGACGGCGCTTGACAGCTCGGACCTGAAGAAGGCCATCATCTGGTCGGAAATCGTTGGGCTGCCGGTCACCAAGCGCCGCCGGATAGGCCACCGCCCCCCGACACTCCCGGAATAGCGGCGCACCCCGGCAACCGGCGCGCCGGGCTGCCGGGGCCATAGAGAGAGGCCGTGAAGACCTTTACTTTTGCCCTCCTGGTCGGCGGTTTCCTGGCCTTTTCGGCCTGGGCGAAGACTCCCCCGGATCCCTCCCACGCTCCCCCCGGGCAGCGGGTTGCTGCATGCTCGCCGGCCGCCGGGGCGAAGCGCCACAATGCCGGCCCGCTCCTGCGCAGGCTTTTGAGAATCGTTCGCATCCTCGCCCTGGTCTTCGTGCTCCTCATGGTGTTCGTGCTCCTGTTCGAGAAGCGTTTCATCTTCCACCCGATGCGGCATCCGGACGGGGACTGGGACGCCCAGGGCGCCGACATCGAGGACTGCCACTTCACCTCCGCCGACGGCGTGCGCCTGCACGGATGGTGGCTGCCGGCAGATGGGGAGGCGGACGGTCCCGTGCTGCTGTGGTTTCACGGCAACGCCGGCAACATCACCCACCGCCTCGACAACCTGCGCCTGCTGGCCGCGCATGGGCTGAGCGCGCTCATCGTCGACTACCGCGGCTACGGCCGCAGCGGGGGAAGCCCGTCCGAGCGGGGGATATATCTGGACGGCGAGGCGGCCCACGACTACCTGACCGGGGAGCGCGGCATTGCCCCGGGGCGCATCGTGAGCTACGGGCGGTCGCTGGGCACGGCGGTGGCCCTGCACGTTGCGCTCGAGCGCCCGACAGCGGCGCTCGTGCTGGAGAGCCCCATGTCCACCGCGCGGGCCATGGCCCGGCGGATGATGCCGCTGCTGCCGGTCTGGCCGTTCATCCGCACGCGGCTTGACAATGTCGGGCGCATCATGGCCCTCGATGTTCCGGTGCTCGTCATGCACGGGGACCGTGACGAGCTCGTCCCCTTCGGGCAGGGCAGGGCCGTCTGCGACGCTGCGCCCGAACCGAAGGAGTTCTATCGCATCGAGGGCGCCGGCCATAATGACACTTACGAGGTTGGGGGCGAGGCCTACTGGCGGGCACTGGTGGGGTTTTGCGATGGGGCGGTCCGGCGCGATGGGGAGGCCGAAGATTCCACTCGGGAAACGGGGGGCGTCCCGCTACAATAGGGCCGTGGCCCCGCCCCCTGTTCCTGGCGGGTTCTGCGGAAGGAGATCCGACAATGGCAAGGGCACCGGTCGTGGCGGGACAGTTCTATCCGGCCGGGGCGGAGGAACTGCGGGGCATGATCGCCGGCTACACGCCGGCCGTCGAGGGCAGGCGAGAGGCCCTGGGCGTGCTGAGCCCCCACGCGGGCTACGTCTTCTCGGGCGCAACGGCAGGCCGCGTCTTTGCGCAGGTCCGCATTCCCGACACGGTCATACTCCTCACGCCCAGCCACCGCTCCCCCTCGCCGCCGTGCGCCCTGTGGACGGGTGGCCCGTGGGAGACGCCCCTGGGCGAGGTCGCGTTGCACGAGGGGGTGTGCTCGGCCCTGGCAAAGCTGCCCATGGTCACGGCCGACGACCGGCCACATGTGCCGGAACACTCCGGAGAGGTGGTGCTGCCGTTCATCCAATATCACCGTCTGGACGTGCGTATCGCGGTGATCTGCGTGACGCAGAGCGCCACCGCGGACCAGTTGCTCGCGCTCGGAAGCGGCATAGGGCAGGTCCTCGGCGCGTGCGACGAAGGGGACGCCCTGGTGGTGGCCAGCAGCGACATGTCCCACGAGGACGGGCCGCAGGCCGAGGAGACCGTCAGGAGTCAGGACCCGCTGGCGATTGCGGAGATGGAGCGGCTCGACCCGAGCGGCCTGATGCGCGTGTGCCGGGAGAAGGGAATCACGATGTGCGGCGTGCTCCCGGCCGCAGCGATGATGGCCTGCGTGAAGGCGCGCGGCGGCACCAGGGGCGAGGTAATCCACCGCGCGACGAGTGCCGATTCACCCCTGGGGCGCGGCGACTACGTAGTCGGCTACGTGGGCATGGTGTTCCGCTGAGCGCGAGCCGTTCGCCCGCCCGCTCACTCAAACGCCCGGAACTTGTTTCCCTTCGCCTTGCAGACGGGACACGCCTTCGGCACCTTGCCCTCGGCAGTGTAGCCGCAGACCTCGCAGATCTGGATGGCGCCGAGCTTGGCGTCCTTGCCCCTGTTCACCGCCGCTTTGGCCTTAGTGTACATGGCGGCGTGAGCCTTCTCCGCCGAAAGGGCATAGTAGAAGCTGTGCGCGGCCCGCTTCTCGCCCTGGGCTTCGGCCACGGCCTTGAAGGCGGGATACATTTCGTTGACCTCGAACGTCTCGCCCTCGATGGCCCCGGCGAGATTCTGCGAGGTGCCGCCGATGCCGAACCCGGCCCCCGCCGCGACGCCGTAGGCGCCCCCTTGCCTCCGGAGCACCGAGAAGTGGCCGTTGGCATGGACCTCCTCGGCGAAAGCGATGGCACGAAACAGGCGCGCCACGTTCGAATAGCCTTCCTTTTCCGCCTTGTCGCTCCATGTTCGATAGCGCATGTGCGCCATGGATTCGCCGCCGTAAGCGCTCCGCAGGTTCGCCGCCGTCATCTCGTGCATGCTTGCC
>CAZXDF010000172.1:0-3182 GCA_964639345.1 uncultured candidatus Brocadiaceae bacterium
GGGCGACATTAGCCCCTGCCGCGTGGGCCCTCAATCATCCCCCATCGCGGCGCCCGACCGAGGGCAACTTGCCTCCGGCGGCGCTCAGGGTGCTTCCGTCACTGCCTGTTACGCCCTTGCCCACAAGCGTCTCTCATGCTACAACTTCCGCCAGGCTCTTGCAATACGTGACTTCGGTTTCACTGCCGCAGGTGCTTTTCTCTCTTTCGTCGCGGCCCTGATCGGAGTAAGATGGCGGCGTCAGGCGCTCTTCCTGCGCTTGGCAGCAGCACGCTGACAGTTGCTGACGGAAGCACCCGCCGCATGGATGACGGCACGACGGTCCTCCTCCCACTCCGCCCAGCCCACGTAGCCGCCGCGGGGGAGCGGTCTCCCCCCTCCTGCCGCCCAGGCGGCAATAGGCCCGTTCCTGGCCGTCACTCAGTCGCCGAACTGGAATGCGTAGAGCCGCACGTCGCGCAATGTGAAGTGCAGACACACGGCCCCACGGGAGACCTCTGGGCCGATCCGATCGCGCCCCGTCCACACGACTGCGCCGTCCAGCTCGTCGCTCGTGATGACGCGGCACTGATCGAAGGTGTAGCCCTCGATGGTTGAGCCGTCCGCACCGTTCAGGAGCTGCACGCGCAGCTCGGGGCTGGGCCCGGTCGGTTCCACGTTCACGACCAGCCGGTCGCCTTCGAAGCTCAGGGGCCGGGTCGAGAACCGCCCCGGCTCGTCGCCCGCCTCGATGCCGACCACGCGGTCGCGCTTGAAGGTGGCGCGGCTCACGCGGCTCGCGAAGGACGCCTTCTCCTCCTCGGTCATCTTCGCAAGGATGTGCTCGTTGGGACCGTGCGGGTTGTTGCCGGAGCGGTAGTAGAGCGCCCACTCGTCATCCGAGAGCCGGACGATGCCGGGTGCGACGGAGACGATGAACCAATCGAACTCCCCGCGCTGGCCGAGCGGTATGAAGGTCTCGCGCGTGGGGCGCTGCCAGGTGCGGTTGTCGCGGCTCACGCAGACCTGGGCCTCGAAGCACCCCTCCCAGTGCCGGTAGAAGGAGGGGAACATGTAGTGCGCGTTCGCGTTGTCGGGGTGGCGGCTGTAGGCGCTGTTGTAGATGTCGGTGTTGAGCGTGTCCTGCATGTCCGCCATCAGGGCGAGCTCGGAGGCCGACCAGTTGCGGAAGTCCTCCGACTCGATTCGGCGCACGGCCCGACCGCGACCGGTCGGCTTGACGCGCAGCCCGGGCAGGTCAAGGCCCCCGTACTCGCCCGGCCCGCGGTGGTAGATGACGTACTTGCCGAGGGCCTCGTCCCAGCAGGCGGCGTTCTGTGAGTCGGGGTAGTGCGGGAGGAAGTCCTCGACGTAACGCGTCCAGTGAATCCCGTCCGGCGAGTATGCGCCGCGCAGGGTGCCGGTCGAGGGGGCCCATATGCCCTTTTCCCTTAGCAGTTCGAGCACAAAGGGATACTGCCAGTCCGCGTGGATCAGCTTGTAGCGCTCCCCCTCCTCGGCGTTGGGGTCGATGAACACGTTGCCCAGCTCGGGGCTAATGCCGCCCTCGCCCCCTGTGTAGACGATGTTGTTCTCGCGCGAGCCGCGCCATTCGGTCACGCCCGGCTTCGGGCGCTCGAAATGGATGCCGTCGTCGGACTCCGCGTAGCTCACGATCAGTCCCTCGCGCCCCTCGTGAGAGGAGTTGTACCACATGCGGAACTTCCCGCCGTCCCGCAGCACGGATATCCATGCGCTGCTCTTCTCCCAGGGCTCCTCTCCCTCGAAGATCGGCTCCCCGTGCTTGACGACCTTCCCGATAGAGAAGCGCACGGCATGCATGTAATGTTCCGCCTTGAATCCGAACCCCAGCAGAAAGTCGTCGAACATGAGCTGCCGCATCTTCCCGCACGGTACGGGATGGACAGGCTCTGCGTACTTCTTCGTGTTCACGTCCAAATCAGCACCTTGGTCCTTCGAGACGGTCACGATCGTCCTCCTTCGGCCCGAAACGTGTTACGGAACCGGAGTCCGTCGCTCCGGGCTTCCGCTTGGCTACGACTCGCGAAGGCGGCATTGTCCGTCCCGCCGGCTGCGAAGTCAACGGGCGGCGGCAAACGACCACGGCCCAAACGGGTGGCCGTCTGCCCCCGGACGGCCAAGCGGCCATGCGCCCGCGCCATCCGGCAGCGAAGCGCCAAGCTGGCATGGCTTGCACCGCCGCTGCAACCGCCAGAGCCTGCGAATCCCGTAGAGAGGCCCCATGTCGGGAAGTGGGCCCTTGCTTCGGGTAGGACTTGCTCCGGGAGCCTCGCAAGGATGCCACCCAACCTCTCCCCTGTCCCAGGTTAGTTTCGTCGCTCCTGCGTCGGAAAAACGCTCGAGGGGAGGGGTCTGGGAGTCCCTGTAAGCCGTCGGAGTCTGCGCGGTGGTTGCTGTTCTCTCTTTCGTCGCGGCCCTGATCGCAGTAAGATGGCGGCGTCAGGTGCTCGCCCTGGGTTTGGCGGCGGCGCTGTAACAGTTGGTGACGGAAGCACCGGCCGTTAAACTTGGACCAATGCCAGCTCCATCAGTCGGCCAATCAGAATGACGAACGTCCGCACCTCAGAAACCCGGCGGAATCTGTGTCAGATCACCTAGAAGAAGATGGGGTTGAGCCAGGCACGTCCCCCCTTCTCGTCCTCGCATTCCACACGCAGGTATCCCCCGTTCTCCCCTGAGAGGTACGCGCTGACGTCGAACTCCGCCTCCTCAAAGAGACCGTTCGCATCCTCCGGCCTGCTGCCGTCTGAACGGCGACAGAAGCCACCCCCGCCAGTCGTGCTGAAACAGACGGTCCTGCACGGCGATGTCTTGACTCTCAACACACCGCTATGGATTGTCACATCATGGATCTGCGGTCCGCTGCTGGAGTAGAACCGGCCTGTCCGAAGCGATTCGGTGATGGCGTCCGCGTCCAGCTTCTCCGCTTTCACCCACACCCAGCCGCCGTTCGGCCACGGATAGGCGTCCCCCAGATGCGCATCATCAACGGCAAATGCCCACAGGAGCTGTCCCTGGTTCAGCATCAGCTCCCAGTAGTCGACCGAGTATCCCTTGCCATGTAAGGCCTGCGCAAGGTGGTTGTAACCCGGATTTCCCAGTTCCCGATAGGCTCCACGAGCGGGAGAGTGTATGATAGCTGCTCGAGAGACGTTCTGAGG
>CAZXDF010000173.1:0-8858 GCA_964639345.1 uncultured candidatus Brocadiaceae bacterium
TCACAACTCCTGGATCAATTCTCGGGGAAGGGGTCAATCCCGCCGTTGGAACCATTTGCATGTACAGACATTGCGGGCCGGGGGCGCTTCGCTCTTGCCTGCTCCATGCAATGCAGTGCCCTCGACGGGCAAGACTTTGCCGAGGGAGCCCGCAGGCAAAGCACTCCGCCCCGCCGACGTTATAGGTCGTCCGACCCGCTCGCGGCCACGCTGCACGGTGACGCCCCTACGCTCCCGAGGGGAATCACTGACGCCGGGCGAAAAAATGTGGAAGATTCCCAATTGGCACTTGCGTTCCGCCTCGACTTCCGGTCTAATATAGCTAGCTGCCTGTCCTTAAAAGCGTGGCGCTCCCACCTAACTGCCAAACAGCGCCGCGCGCTGTCGGGCGAGTGCCCCCCTCCCCGACAGCAGCCCCTCTGCGGGCGGACTTACCCCAGTCCGCCCGCAACTTTTTTATGGATTCCGAGCCCGGCCTGTGAGCGCCTGGATGGACGGGGTCCCTGGACGGGGTACAAGACCCCTGAGCATTCTGCCGAAGCGGACGCGTGGCGGGTTGATCTGTGCCCGAACCGGGCTTCCCGACGCGCTACTGCTGCAGGGCTCGAAGTCGACTGGAGATGTCAACAATGTGTGACATCTCGGCCCTGAGAAGGCCTTCGATCTTGTCCTTGCCCAGCCCCTTGGGCACCATCTCTTTCAGCCCCAGGAAGAACACGATCGTGTCCCTCTCGAAGCCGAGCGCAATCGTCAGCACCTCTTCTGCGGCCTCCGCGCCCGTAAGGGTCTCCGCCAGGTCCTTGTGGACGTTGAAAACGTGGGAATCCGCCGCCGACCGAAGGTACAGGTCGGCCTCGAAGTCCGGATCGTACTCGGTCTGGGGGAGCCCCTGGCCTGCCGCGGCGGCCCTCATCTCGCCGAAGAGCGCCTCGTGGGCGGCCTCCATCTCGGCGAGCCGCTCCAACAGCGCTCGCACCTCCTCGTCCCCGGCCAGGCGCGCCGCCTTCTCGTAGAAGCGGCGTCCATTGCGCTCGATCTGCTGTCCCATCTCGAATACTTCATCGGCATTGAACTTGATCGACATCGCCGTCTCCATGTCTTGCGCAAAAGGTCACAGAGCGCCGCCTGCGCAGGGCGCCTGCATCCAACGCGGATCACAGCACCGGTCAAGGCACATTCGATGGCAGTTCTTCCTCCGAAATCCCCCATAGGCGGATTGTCTTGTCGTTGCCGCCGGAGGCGAGGAGCTTGCCGCCCGGGGAGAAGGCAAGGGAGTTGACCCATGACTCGCCCATGGTATCCTGCGGATTCTTGACTTCTGAGCCGTGCCCGCGGAGTTCCTTACCCAGGCGAGGGAGTTCCGGAATGTTCGGCCCTTCGCTCTCGGAATCGGCCGGCTCTACGCGCCGCACACCCGTCACGTCCCAGAGCAGTATCTTCTCGTCATTCCCACCGGTCGCCAGCAGGCGACCGCGGGGAGAGAAGGCCAGCGCCACCACGCCGCGCTTGTGCCCTTTCCCCTCGGCCAGCAACTCGGCCGTCTCCCAGTCCCAAAGCCTCACCCAGCCGCCTCGACAGCCGGCAGCCAGGAGGCGCCCATCGGGCGAGAAGGCAAGGGCCATCGGCGCAGTGTCACAGTCGAACCTCATGGGATCGTGCTCGAATCCCAGCTCCCATACCGACACCTCAAGCTCCCCCGTTCTCGCCGCCAGCACGCCGCGCACGGCCTTCTCCCCAACGTATCCCTTGCCGGCTGCGAGGCGCAGGACCGCTGCCGGCCATGCAGCATCGGAGAGTTCGAGCAGTTCGCGGGGATTGGGCATCACTACGTCCCACAGCTTCACCGCATCGCCCGACGCCGTCAGGAGAACTCGGCCGTCGACGGAGAACGCCACCCCGTTCAGTCGGCTCAAGTGACCCGACGCCCAGGTCTGCCTCCCGGCGCTTTCCAGATTGTACACATGGCACGTCGTGTCCTCGGCGCCCACTGCCAGGCGCTTGCCGTCCGGTGAGAACGCCAGCGCCCTCGGGATGGCCTTGCCGGGTAGCTCGAAAGGCTGCCGAACCTCAGCGGCGGGGTCGATGTCGACGATCCGGACCATGCCGTCCGAGCCGCAGTAGGCCAACTCCCCGCCGCCCGGGCGGAAGGCAACCCCGGGGACGAAGTCGCCGGGGACGTCGATCCTTCGCAGTTCCTCCACCTGGTCGGCATTGGCCGGGCGGATAGTCCGCCCGATCTCCCCCTCCAGCGTGCGAAACTCTTCGCGCCACTGCCCCTTCTGCTCCTCTGAGAACTCCGGGGCCCCCTCCACCGCCTGGCCCCATCCCTCCAGCGCGGCGAGCGCAGCTTCCCACGCCATGTCCGCCATGAACAGACGCGCCACGGCGCGCCGCCTCTTCAGGAAGTACTCGGCCCCCTCGGCCTCAACACGGTCCCGCAGCTCCCGCGCCTCTCCGTCATGCGCCTTGTCGTCCAGCGCCAGGTAATTGTCCAGGAAGGCCTCGCATTGGGTCTTGCTGTAGACGCGGGCGCCCCGGTAGCTGTCCGAATCATCCGGGAACCAGCCGCCGGGTTCGGACCAGTATGGCGCTGGGAAGGTTTGATCGACGCTCTTCCAGCAATCTTCCAAGAAACTCCCGGCCCTGGCGAGTGCGGCTTCCTTGAGCCCTGCATCGCTGCAGGGCATGTCCGCCGCCTCAGCCGACAGGCGCGTCGCCTTCTGCCTGGCGTCCTCGTAGTGCTGCGCGTGGATCAGCTCGTCAATGGCCTCTATGCGCCTTGTCGCTTCCTGGTCGGCCAGTCCGATCACCAACTGTTGAAGGCCGTTGAGCCTGTGCTTGCGCTTCAAGTCAGCAGGCTGTTCTTCCTCCGTTTCGTTTGCCTTCAGAGCCGCAAGCTCCCATTTTCCGCTCTTGACGAAACCCAGCACCTTCTGCCTGGCATTGCGCGCGGTCTCTTCCCTGGCAGCCGCAACCTCTTGCGCTTCCCTGGCCCTCCTGGCCGCTGTGTACCACAGGACGCGCAGCACAGTGCCGACAAGCGCTAGCAGAACCAGACCCGCCAGCACGGGCAAGACCACCCTCCGATTGCGCCAGAGGAACTTCTGGGCCCTGTACACGCGGGTAGCCGCCCGCGCGCTCACGGGCTTATCCTCCAGATAGCTGCGCAGGTCGTCCGCAAGCGCGCTCGCCGTGCGATACCGGTCGGCCTTCTGCTTCTCAAGGGTCTTGAGCAGTATGGCCTCGAGGTCGGCGGATAGGTCGGGCTGAAGCAGGGTCGGGCGCACCGGTTCGGCCGTGCAAACGGTGTCGAGGGCCTGATATCCCTGCACCCCGTCAACGTTGTACGGCGGCACACCCACCAGAAGCTCGTAGAGTATGACGCCCAGGCTGTAGACGTCGGTGCGGCCGTCGATCTCCTTCGGCTTGCCCATGGCCTGCTCGGGACTCATGTAGCGCAGCGTCCCCATCACATCCCCGGAGAGGGTGAGGATGCTGCCGGTAGCCCCCTCCTCTTCCCGGGCGATGCGCGCAAGCCCGAAATCAAGGATGCGACCCCGCCCCAGGCCGTCCACCATGATGTTGCCCGGTTTTAGGTCCCGGTGTATGACGCCCTGGGCGTGCGCGTAGTCGACGGCCTCACAGATATGTATCATCAACTCGCAAATCTGGCGCCGGTCCAGCCTTTGAAGCAGCACGTAGTCCCTCAGGCCGTGGCCCTCCACGAACTCCATGGAGAAATACGGCTGCCCCCCGACATCGCCCACCTCGTAGATCGGCACGATGCCCGGGTGCTGAAGCTTGGCGACCGCCTGGGCCTCCCGCTCGAAGCGTTTGCGGTGCCTCTCGGAGGCGAAAGAGCCGCCCAGCATGACCTTCAGAGCGACAACGCGGGACGGATGCCTCTGTCGCACCCTGTAGACCGCACCCATCCCGCCGCGGCTCACGAATCCAAGCACCTCGTAGCGGCCGGAGAGGTGCTCGCGCAACCAGGCGATGCCGGAGTCCTCCAGCATGACCGTGTCGGCGAGCTCAGAGGAAACCGTCTGCTTATCCATGATGGAACGATCGGCAGCGTCGCCGGGAGCCGCCGGCTTCTCGCCCGCCGGCTTCTCGCCCGCCGGCTGTTCGCCAGCCACAGGGCCGCTTGCGATCGTCGGCTTGTCCGACATGTCGCGCCGACCCGACAACCGGGTAGCCCCATCGGCCGGATGGCCCCCCACCCCCGGGTCCCCCGCAGGGCCGCCGCTGGTGCGTCTGCTGGTGGAGACGGCCTCGCCGCATTCCGGGCAGACCCCCTCCCCCGCGCCGCGCTCAATGGTCACTGAAGCGCCGCACTTCAGACAGATCGTCTGCACGGCAGGGGCCTCCCCGTCGCCCTGGACGCCGGCACGGCCCGCGGGTTCCTGCCCGGTCAAGACCGTTCGCTCCTGCGCCGAGACGACGGCCGAAGGGACCGTCCACCGGTTCTGACAGTGCCGGCAGACCGCCCTGTCAGTCCCCTCCGGCAGTTCCACCGACTTGCCGCACTTCGGGCATGCGACCCGCATGCCTCTCCCCGTTCTATGCTTAGGGACCATGACGCGCGAAGACCGCGCGCCCGCCACAACCGACTCCGCTCCCAAGTATTCTGATTCTACCGCCCTGGAGCGCCGGAATCCAACCATCCCAACCTCGGCCGCCACCACCGCCGAAGGCCCGCAATTGACTGGAGGGCCAAAGGAGGCTACCCTACCATGGCGGTGTAGGTCACCGGCAGATGGCTTGCCTGCGTTCAGCTAAGGAAAGGGGAGAACGATGAGAACACTCGCGCTGGCCGCATTTGTGGCGCTTGCGGTGGGGTGCCGAGGCGTGCCCGTGGCACAGTACACGTGCTACAAGTCGCTGGGCGACATAACGATCGACGGCGAACTGAACGAACTGTCCTGGGCAAAGGCCCCCGGCATGGGGGAGTTCATGCTCTACGACGGTGTGACAGCCAGCCCGAGCCGGACGACGGCCAAGATGGTGTGGGACGACGATTTCCTCTACGTCGCCTTCTGGTGCGATGATCGGGACATCTACGCCACCTACACGGACCACGACGCCCCGCTGTACACCCAGGACGTGTGCGAAGTGTTCATATCTGAAATGGACTACGGCATGGGCCTGTTCGTCGAGTACGAGGTCAGCCCATTGAGCAAGACATTCGACATGTACCTCATGGCGCCCTACCAGGGCCTGATCGACTGGGACAGCCCCAAGCTGCGCGCCGCCACCAAGTTCAAAGGCGCCCTCAACGACCCGGCCGACCCGGATGGGGGATATACGGTGGAGATGGCCATCCCGATCGCCGACGTGGCCCTCCGCCGGAAGACCATGGGAGGGGTCAGGGACGGCGTCCCACTGCGCATGAACCTTTACCGCATCGACTACGACACGCCCGAGAGGATCGGCGGTCCGGGGGCGGGTCAGACGCTTATCGCGTGGTCGCCTACGCTCGTAAAGCGTTTTCATCGGCCTGAGCGCTTCGGCGTAGTACTGCTTGTCGACACGTCGGTCGAAGACATGCCGGTTCCTTAGCGACGTGAAGGTTTTCGGCCATCTGCGGCGTTCGCGCGCCGTCGTAAACCGGCTTGGGCAAAGCGATTTCGCTTGAATCCGGTCCCGCATTTGCTATAATCTCGGTGTGTGAGACCGCGTCTGCACCCGGCCAGGGCTGAAGGCCGACGCGGGATAATTGGTTCTGCTTCTACCCCACCCGACCGGCAGCCAGTATCCGCCAGCGCCTCGGCGGGCTTGTTGGGAGAGGCCGGTATGAGTCCTTTGGCGTAAGGTTTCTGAGGGTCAGGCCGCATGTTCGACACGCTGAGCGACACCTTGCAGGGGTTCTTCACCAAGCTGCGCAGGCGGCCCAGGCTGACCGAGGACAACATCCGGGAGGGCCTCCGGGAGGTTCGCGTGGCCCTGCTCGGGGCGGACGTGCACTATCGGGTAGTGAAGGGATTCATCGAAAAGGTTACGGAAAAGGCCGTCGGGGAAGATGTCCTGCGAGGCGTGAATCCAGCCCAGCAAATCGTCAAGATCGTGCACGATGAGCTGGAAGGCCTCATGGGGCCGGTGAACCACGAGATCGCCATCAAGACCGACGGGCCGACCGTGATAATGATGGCCGGTCTCCAGGGCTCGGGCAAGACCACAACTACCGGCAAGCTGGCCCTGTACTTGAAGAAGGCCCTTGGTTGCTCGCCCATGCTCGCCGCGGCGGACGTGCAGCGCCCGGCCGCCATCGACCAGTTGGAGGTGCTCGGCAGACAGCTCGACGTGCCGGTGGTGAGCGAGCGCGGGGCGGACGCGCTGACTGTCTGCATGAAGGCCCGCCTCGAGGCCCATGAGCAGGGCTGCAGCCCGCTGATACTTGACACCAGCGGCCGCCTGCACATCGACGAGGACATGATGGCCGAAATCCGCCAGATCAAGCGGCGGATCAAGCCCGACATCGTCTACCTCGTCGCCGATGCCAGGAGCGGCCAGGATGCCGTGGTAAGCGCCGAGGAGTTCAACCGGCAGATCGAGATAAATGGCGTGATCCTGACGAACCTGGACGGCGACGCCCGAGGCGGCGCGGCGCTGAGCATCAAGGCCGTCACCGGCAAGCCCATCCAGTTCGTCGGCGTCGGGGAGAAGATGGACAAGCTCGAGCCATTCCACCCCGACAGGATGGCCGACCGGATTCTGGGCATGGGCGACGTGGTGAGCCTGGTGGAGAGGGCGCAGGAGGCCATCGCTGAAGAGGACGCCCAGGCACTGGAGGAGAAGCTCAGGAAGGCCACGTTCGACCTGGAAGATTTCCGCAAGCAGATCGGCATGATGAGGCGGATGGGACCGATGCGGGAGTTGTTGAGCTTCCTGCCGGGCGTGGGCAGCCAGCTGGGCGATCTGGAACTGGACGAGAAGGAGGTGGACACCGTTGAGGCGATCATCGGGTCCATGACGTTTGCGGAGCGCCACCAGCCCGAGCTCATCGGCGCCAGCCGCAGGCAGCGCATCGCCCGGGGAAGCGGCACCGAGCCGGTCGCCGTGAACCGGTTGCTGAAGCAATTCAAGCAGATGAAGAAAGTCATGCGCAAGATGACGCGGGGCGACGTGGGCGCATTGGGCGACATGCTCCCCGATGGCATGCAGGGGGCTGTCCCCGGGATGACGAAAGCCTCGCCCGGCAAGAAGAAGAGCAAGAGGAAGGCTCGCAAGAGACGGAGGCGCTAGGGGTCGCCCGAGTGCGGCAATGGCGCGGAAGCATATCGCCTGAGAATGGGAGCAAAATGGTAAGAATCCGACTGACACGGACCGGTCGAAGGAACCTGGCCAAGTGGCGCGTCGGCGTCTTCGATGCCAGAACCCGTCGGGACGGGCGGCCGATCGAATACCTCGGCCACTATGATCCCCACCAGGAGAAGGACGAGGACAAGATCCACGTGAACGTCGAGCGCGCGCAGTACTGGCTCAAGCAGGGAGCCCAGCCCTCGCGCACGGTGTCCAGTCTCCTGAAGAAGGCCAGCGTGCAAGTATAGCCCGAGCAGCAACGCCGGGAGCCGGACGGGGAGTTCAAGTGTGTGCCAGCAGCGTGCGCAACGCCTGAGATTCGACGTGCTGACGCTGTTCCCCGAGGTGTTCGAGCCCGTGCTGAAGTGCAGCATACTCGGCCTGGCCGCCGCCAAGGGGCTTGTGGAGTTCCACCTGCATGACATACGCGACTACAGCGAGGACAAACACCGGAAAGTGGATGACCGCCCGTACGGCGGAGGACCGGGGATGGTTATCCAGTGCGAACCAGTCTTCCGGGCGTGCGAGGCCGTGCGGGATATGGCCCCCGAGCCGGGGCGCCTGATCCTGTTGACACCCCAGGGGCGGCGACTCGATGATGCAGCGGCAAGGGAGTACGCGCGGGCCGACCGATTGCTGCTCCTGTGTGGCCATTACGAAGGTTTCGACGAACGGATACGCATCGGGCTGCCCGTTGAGGAGGTATCTATCGGCGATTACGTGTTGAGCGGAGGCGAGGTGGCGGCCATGGTTGTCATTGACGCCGTGGTGCGGCTGCTGCCGGACGCCCTTGGCCACGAGGACTCCGCCGCACAGGACAGTTTCGCGAATGGACTGCTGGACTACCCGCAGTATACCAGGCCGCCTGAGTTCCGCGGCATGCGCGTGCCGGACCTGCTGCTCGGCGGCAATCACGCCGAAATCGAGGCCTGGAGACACGCCGCGGCCGCCGAACGCACGCGCCAGCGGCGGGCCGATCTGCTGCACAAGCAAAGGACGGAGCATAGCGATGGCTGAGGATGCAAAGAACCAGACGAACGAAGACAAGAAGCTGAAGGGACAGGAGTTGCTGCGCTCCATCGAGATGGAATCCGCCAAGGACGCGATTCCGCCCTTCTGCGTGGGCGACACGGTCGAAGTGTCCGTCCGGATCCAGGAGGGAGACAAGACGCGGGTTCAGGCCTTCATCGGCACCTGCATCACACGCACCGGCTCGGGGCTGAGAGAGAACTTCACCGTCCGCCGCATCGTCCAGGGCGAAGGCGTGGAGCGTGTCTTTCCCGTGCACTCACCAAACGTTGTCGACGTCAAGGTCACCCGCAGGGGAAAAGTCCGGCGTTCAAGGCTCTTCTACCTCAGGGAGCGCACCGGGCGGGCCACAAAGGTCAAGGAACGCCTGACTCCGAAAGCCAAGTAGTGGACGCTCCGGGCTTCCGAATGCGCCCCGCTCAACGAGGCAGTTTCTCGAGGCCGAAGAACTCCCGGTAGGCGTCTATCATCGCGCGGTAGTTCTGCGGTTTCACATCCTCGTGCACCGAGTGGCTGGCGTGGATGAT
>CAZXDF010000174.1:0-6665 GCA_964639345.1 uncultured candidatus Brocadiaceae bacterium
AGTTCTACGCCATAGAGTTCGACGATTTCGTGCCGATCGCAAGGGCCACGGCCGAAGAGTGCAAGCGCCACGGCACGCCGGTCATGATCGGCGTAACCCACACCTCTACGCCGGGCGCGGTTCGGCGCGCCGCGTTCGCCAGGGAGATCGGCGCCGACGCAATCCAGGTCGCCCTGCCGTTCTGGATGGAGGTGGACGACCGGGACGTGGTCAGGTTCTTCGCCGATGTCTACGCCGCAGCGGACGGACTCTCGCTCTCGGTCTACGAAACCACGCGCACGAAGAAGGCGCTGACCCTCCAGCAGCACCGGGACATCAAGAGCGCCATCCCCGCCTACGTGAACGTCAAGGCGAACGCGAACACCCTGGGATGCAGCGAGCGGGGATGCGCCGATCTCAGCGAGTTCGTGAACGTCTTTGTCGCTGAAACCCTGTGGGCGCGTCTGGGCCCGCATGGGGCGGTGGGCTGCGCAAGCTCCTTGGTCTATACGAACCCGCGCGTGATCCTGCACATGTGGGAGTTGCTCAAGCAGAAGAACTGGCCCGAACTCGGCGAGTCGTGCGCGAAGCTCGGGCGATATGAAGAGGAAGCCCTCGTGCCGCTGGCGGCCAGGGGGTACATGGACACCGCTTACGACCGACTCCAGGGCAAGGTCTGCGGCTTCCTCCGAACGAGCCTCTGGTCGCGCGGCGGGCCCTATCCCTGCGCGACGGAAGATGACCTGGAGGCCGTGCGCGCCTGGCTGGCGGAGAACTGGCCCGAGTTCCTCGAGCTGTAATGGACGCGCTTCCGTAGGTCCTCCCGCGTCAACGCGCGGGAGAAATGCCCTTCAGATTCCCTGCAAGTTAGGTACTGCAAAGGTCTTAACGGAGCGGTTATAATGCGCTTCGAGGGCGGCAAGGTGACGCATGCGGAGACCGAGACGCGACGCACATGGCACCATAAGGACCTGCTCGAGCAGGTGTGAAAGCCTTCGGATACGGTGCGTGATCGACAGATTGTTGGCGCAGTGCGCAAGTGACGGCCGAGCGAAGGCAGGGATCGTTTTCGCCACAAGGTTCTTGTCTGGCTGATTCGCCAGAGAAGGTCTTTTTGCAGAAATCAGATAATCAGTAGTTCGGCAACAACGAAAAGGAAGTAACATACTGATAATTCCCGGTTATGTTGTTTCCGCGGTCACATTTCCCGGCGTCGTCGTACATGAGTTCGCCCACTACTTGTTCTGCCGGCTTGCAGGAACGGCAGTTACGGAAGTCTGCTATTTCAGGCTTGGGATACCCGCGGGTTATGTGCTTCACGAGCGGCCGTCCAACGTCTGGAAACACATTGTCATTGGGGTCGCTCCGTTCATCGCCAACACAGGCATCGGTTTCTTTGTTGGCCTTTTTGCCATGTCTATGTTATTCAAGACAGGGGAACTGGGAATTGCTGTAATGGTTCTCATTTGGCTTGGTATTTCCATCGCAATGCACTCATTCCCGAGCACAGGTGACGCGAGGGCAATCTGGAATGGGGTGTGGACAGAAGGATCTCCCTTCGTGGCGAAGCTCGTTGCAGTTCCATTCGTCGGAGTCATATTCTTGGGAGCAATTGCATCGATGTTTTGGTTTGATGCCCTTTACGGTATTGCCATGGCAGTTGTTGCTCCCTGCATTCTGTTAGGCTAGCGCTTTGTCAAGTCGGAAATGATGGGTCGAGGAGTTCCGCTCACCCGGGGTAGCGGAGGCGTCTCGCCTCCGTCGCCGCCGAGGACGGCGGCGCTACCCATGAGGGTGTGGCAATTGCACTTGCCAAACCAAGGTTGACGGAGCACTAGTTAGAATTGCCAAACCAGCGGCCGCGCGTCGGTCGGGTTGACGAGACCGCAGCGAGGCCCTATACTCGAAGTTGGTAACCGCCGGCCGCGCCGACGAATGCTCCACCGCGGGAATGCGTTGGGTCCTCCAAGGTCATGCCCGCCGGAGAGACAACAATGAGCAAGTGCACGGTAGTGCTGTCTCGCGCGCCGGACGGCCGGCGGGAGCGCAGGCGTTTTGAGGACGCCGTGGCCGGCGTGCTTCAGGCGAACGGCTGCGCGGTGTTGGTCGTGCCGCACATCTACTACCTCACCGATTCGCATCCCGCAACTGTGCGCCTCGCGCAGCTCCCCGGCGACACGGTCGTTGCCGCGTGGCTCCACCCCCGGGCCACGCATTGGACGCTGAAAGCCCTTGGAATGAGCGAAGAGCGGGCGCTCCACTGCTTCGACCTGGGCGCTTTTGAGTCCGTTGACGCATGTGTCGCAGGGCTTCGACGGGCTTCGGGAGCGGGCGCCGCGGGCGATGGGTGCGTCGAAGAGCTTGCCGGCCCGGCGCCCGAGCGGTGGTATCCCGTGGTGGACTATGCCCGATGCGCGGCGTGCAGGCAGTGCCTTGACTTCTGCCTGTTCGGCGTCTATTCGGTCGAAGGCGGGCGGGTGGTGGCGAGTCGGCCGGAGGGGTGCAGGCCGGGCTGTCCAGCATGTGCGCGCGTCTGCCCGAACGCGGCGATCATGTTCCCGCATTACGCGGACGATCCTGCGATTGCGGGGGCGCCCGGGGCGGACATCTCCGGGGGAACCGTCGACGTCGAAGCGTTCTTCCGCGCCGCCGGTAAGGGCGAGCCGTGCCCTGAATGCGCGCGCGGCTGCGATTGCGAGGAGTTGAGTCCTGTGCCCACAAGACCGATTGCATCGGCTGAGTGCGCGCGCGCGTGCGATTGCGAGGAGCGCGATGATCTTGACGACCTCATAGATGAACTGGACAAGCTGGATGAGTGATGGCCGCGAGCCCCCGGGGGACGGATTCCTCATCGTCCTCACCGCCGACCGCACGCTGATGGCCGATTACCGGATGCTTTTCGACGGCATGGTCGGCGCCAGCCAGACGACGCGTACGCCGAGATTCCTGATGAAAGGTCTGCTGGCGCCGCCCGCTCGCAGCGCGGGATTGCGGGCAGTGCAGGCCCCGCTCGGGCTGAGGCGGATCGAGGCAGCGCTCACCTCGAACGGGTGGAACCCGGATGACGTGGCGGTCGTCCGCCCTGAGGACCTGGGCCGGGCGGTGGGGCCGCGCACTCGCATCATCGGCCTCTCCTCGGGAGACCCGCTGGGCCGGGGGATGAACAGCTCCACCATGGCGGCCGTGGCGGGCGGCGAGATTTACACCAGCAGGTTGTTCAGGAACCTGACGGAGCGCGTCGGACGGCTTCGCAGGCGCGCTGCGTCGGCGCGCGTCGTGGTGGGCGGCCCTGGGGCGTGGCAGCTTGCCTCCGACAGCCGGGCGGCCCGGGGGATGGGAATCGACCACGTGGTGACGGGCTACTGCGAGGGAAACGTGGCAGCGCTTTTCCGCAGCATTGCGGACGGGGAAGCTCCGGCCACGGTCCTGGCCGCGGAGGGCCTGCCGGGCGACGCCGTGCCGGCGGTCCGCGGCGCCACGGTGATGGGGTCCGTCGAGATCAGCCGCGGCTGCGGGCTCGGCTGCGGGTTCTGCACCATTGCGCAAGAACGCATGATCCATGTCCCCGCGGAGACGGTTATTTCCGACGTCGAAACCAACCTGTCGGCCGGCGTTGGAAATGTGTCGCTGGTCACCGAAGACGTCCTGCGTTACGGGGCGGACGGCGCGCGCCCGCGGCCCGCGGCCCTGATCGATCTGCTGCTCCGGATGCGCGGGCTTGCCGGGGTGGGACGAATACAGGCGGACCATGCCAACATAGCGTCCGTCGAGCGATACACCGACGAGCAACTCGTAGAGGTCCGGCGCCTGATGGCCGGCCAAGCCGGCCCCGAGGCGTACGTGTGGCTGAACCTGGGGGTGGAGACAGCGGCCGGCGAGCTGCTGCGGGCCAGCGGGGGTGGAGCCAAAATGGGATCGTGCGAACCGGATGAATGGGGCGAGTTCTGCCTGCGGCAGGTGCGGCGGCTGGTGCAGACGGGCTTCTTCCCATTGGTAAGCCTGATGGTCGGCCTGCCGGGAGAGGCCCCGGATGATGTCGAAGAGACGATCCGGTGGGTCGGCAGGCTGGGGGACGAGCGCCTCGCGGTGTTCCCGCTTCTACACGCGCCCGTCGACGGCCGGAGCCGGCCTCTGTGCGCGGCCGACATGTCCGGGGCGCACTGGCGTCTGTTTCGTCTGTGCTACCGGCTGAATTTTAGATGGGTCCCGCGATTGTACTGGGAGAACCAGTCCGAGGCCGGCGCGCCGCTGTGGCGCCGGCTGGTGCTTCAAGCCATGGGGCGCGGCCAGGCTCTGTGGTGGAAGGGCCTGTTTGCCTGGAGATCGGACGGACGTTGCCAATGAGCGCTGTCAGTGACATCAAGGACCGTTCCCCGCTCCTGGATCAAGCGGAGGAGGCGACGCTGAGGCAGGCCTACGGCATTGCCCGCCGCAGGTTGCTCGCGGAACGGTCGGCGGAGGGATTCTGGGCGGGCGAGCTGTCCTCTTCCGCCCTCGCGACGGCCGTCGCCGTCAGCGCGCTGTCCGTGGTCTCGCGCGAGAAGTTCGGGAAGCTCATTGCTGCGGGAATCGGCTGGCTCGGGACGCACCAGAATCCCGATGGCGGCTGGGGCGACAGTCCCAGGAGTCCCAGCAACGTGCCGACGACGATGCTGGCGGAGGCGGCGTTTCGCCTGGCCGCCGCCGATAAGCAGGACGTTGAGGGAGGCCCTCTGGAGAAGGCGGAGGGCTACTTGCGGCGGAACTCGGGGCGGTCCGCGCAGGAACGGATCGGCTCGTTGCGCGCGCTCTACGGCGCGGACAGGACGTTCGCCGTGCCGATCCTCACCACCTGCGCCCTCGCCGAGGAGAATTCACCATTACATGACGCTCCCGCGTCGGCCGACGGGCAGCCGGGCGTCGTCTGGACGGACGTGCCACGCCTCCCCTTCGAGCTGGCCTGCCTGCCGCACTCGTGGCTTCGGCGGATGCGGCTTCACGTGGTGAGCTACGCCCTGCCGGCGCTGGTCGCAATCGGGCAACTTGTCGACGCGCGACGTCCGACTCGCAACCCGCTGCTGCGCCTGATCCGAGGGGCCGCCAGTGCGCCTGCCCTGCGACGCCTCGAAGCCATACAGCCCGCCAGCGGAGGGTTCCTTGAAGCGGTTCCCCTGACCGGTTTCGTCGTGATGAGCCTCGCCGCAGCGGGCAACGGCGCCCACCCGGTCTGCCGCCGGGGCCTGGCCTTCCTTGAGCGGTCCGTCCGCCCGGACGGCAGTTGGCCGGTCGACACGAACCTTTCGGTCTGGCTGACTACGCAGGCCGTGAGCGCGCTGAAGGCCGGCCCTCACACGGATCAGTTCGACCTCGATGCGACGGCGCAGTGGCTGTTGGACTGTCAGCACACGACCGTTTGCGCCTATGCCGACTCGCAGCCCGGTGCATGGGGTTGGACGCACCTTCCGGGAAGTGTGCCGGATGTGGACGACACCTCGGGGGCCTTGCTTGCATTGGCCGGGGGCACGCCAGCACCGGCGGCATCCGCTGCCGCGGCGCGCGGTGTCGCTTGGCTGCTGGACCTCCAGAACGCCGACGGCGGATGGCCCACCTTCTGCCGGGGCTGGGGGAAGTTGCCTTTCGACCGCAGCGCACCCGACCTGACGGCGCACGCCCTGCGCGCGCTTGCGGCCCGGCGGTGCAACGTGGACCTGCGTCGCGAGCGACGAGCGATCGCGCGCGGATTCGATTACCTGCGCCGCACGCAGCGGCCGGACGGTTCGTGGACGCCCCTTTGGTTCGGCAATCAGCACGCTCCGGGGCAGGAGAACCCGGTCTATGGCACGGCGCGTGTGCTGGCGGCCTACCTGGACGTCGGCCTGCCCGAGAGCCACGAAGCCCGCCGTGGGGCAGGGTTCCTGCTGAATGCGCAGAATCCCGACGGGAGCTGGGGCGGAGACCGCGGGGTGCCGGGCAGCATGGAGGAGACCGCCCTCGCCGTCGACGCCCTTGTTGGTAGGGAAGACGATCCGCGCATCGCCGAGGCTGTGCGGCGGGGCTGTCGCTATCTCGCGGACCGGATGGCCCGGGGCGGGCTGGACGAGCCGAGTCCCATCGGCCTATACTTCGCCAGTCTCTGGTATTTTGAGAAGCTGTATCCGATCATCTGGACCGTGGCCGCGCTGGGCCGCGTCATTGCGCGCTGCGCAGCGTCGCCCGCCCGGCCGCGACAACACCAGGAAAGCCCTCGTTAGCAGGGGAGTCGAGATGACTGCAAGTGGCGCAGGCGGGGCCGGCAGAATGCGGGTCGGCGACATCAAGGCGGTGCCGCAGGAAGCCGAGCTCCGGGAGAGAATCCGCCTGGAAGCTGACCGGGCCGCTGCCACTGTGGGACGGGACCGGCCCCTGGGCCGGGCCGAGCTCGAAGAGCTGGCCGGCGCGGCGCTGGGGCGGCTGGGCCTTGACGGCCGCTACCTGGGTTTCACAATGGTGGCCGTGAGCAATGCATTCTGGCGGGAGCAGTTCGCGAGCGTCCCGTTTTCGCGCCGGCTCCTGCTGCTGCCGCACTGTCTGCGGGACGTTCCCGTCTGCGCCGGGAGCTTCGATTCACTGGGGCTTGCCTGCGCGCGGTGCGGGGCGTGCGCGCTGTGCGAGCTGCAGGGGCAGGCGGAATCGCTCGGATACAAGGTGCTCATCGCCGAGGGTACGCC
>CAZXDF010000175.1:0-4344 GCA_964639345.1 uncultured candidatus Brocadiaceae bacterium
ATTCCCGCTCCGAAACCCCGAAACACGCTCAGAATGCCCCCTGATGCGGCTATTCTACAGTTTCGGGCCCACTGAAACTAGGGCCATCTGGGGAATGCGGGACGACATGTGACCCTGCAAAAGCGTACCGGTTGTGGGGTACAGGAGGGATTGTGTACTTGCTCTTGTCCTTCATAGATGGGCAATCCCGGATTACAGGTCCAAATATACCAGTTGGGAGGTGAAAGAACGCCTTGAGAAAGTGCTTCGGCATCCTGTTAGTGATCTTCTTTCTGACCGGCTGTGCAACACCGGGAACCGTTATATGCTTTGCCCCGGCCAAGCCATTTGAACCTTCGTCCGGGAGAGAGCTCCTCGCGGCGTTCAACGAAGATGTCAATCTCGATGTAAGCCCTAAGAGATTCTTGTGCAAGGCAAAGTCCAAAGGCCTGGTGGGATGGGTTGCTGTCAGAGACACGAAGAAGGACGTGGTGAAGACACGCCTACGTGAGTCACCCAGGTTAAGGCTCCTTCAAGTCGAAGCCTTGGATCCACAGTTCTCGAGAATCATCAAGAAGCGATGGAGGCAATCACAAGACGTACGGCCTCCCAACAAGCGGGAAGGGGTCAACGCCGCGAGGCAATAACCCTCGCTGCAACAAGTGCTCGAACCGCTCCCCGCACCCATTGCAGAAGTGATGAGGAAGACCGGGCTTTGGCATGTCAAGGCAGTCGCGGGGAGCCTGGGGTTTTCTCTGAGAAGGTGGCATGGTCAACCACATCTCGACGGGGCGCTGCTAGCGATTCGGAGCCTGGACGCGGGAGGCGCCGGCAAGGTCCCTTGCCGCGGGCCGTCGGCTTCCTCTAGTACCGGGGTCCCGGGTGCCAGTCGTAGATGCGCCTGAGCGGATGCACGAGGTATTGGTCCGGCTGCCCCGCCATCTGTTCGAGGTCCTCGCGGTGGCCGAGCCGCCGGATGGTATGCCACTGGCTCTTGGTCGCTATCCTGTTGCAGCTATCCCAGAACGACAGGCCCGCCGCACCGCCCTCGTAGGCCGTCAGGGCGCGCCTGGCGTAGGCGCTGCCGGGCATGGCCCGAGGCGTGATGTCCTCGTAGAATACGCATGACGTGCCGGCGGTCACCTTCCGGTAGTACTCGTAGTCCACGATCCAGCCGCCGTCGCCGCCGGTGTAGGGGACCAGGATGTCGACCAGGCCCTCCCGCGCCCACGTCCCGATGTCGAGGCCGCCGGCCCGGTTGTAGTCGGCGTCATTCCCCACGCAGGCCACCACCTGGACGCGCCCGCCACCCGGGCGGTGATGCCGGTCCAGCGCCTGCCGCAGCTCCCGCATGAAGGTCGTCACGTACCCGGCCCAGTGCCTCTCCAGCCGCTCGTCACTTGTGTAATGGCCCCATCCCCCCTTCGGGTCATCCGGCAGCTCGCGCGGGTCGAAACCGTGTTCCTTCTTGAAGTCCTCCACGACCGGCGGCTCAAAGAGCACCGAGGGCGGCCGGCGGGTGTAGATGGGTTGAACGCCCGCGACGCCGTAGCCGAGGAACTCCTCGAAAAGCCCGATGTAGAAGCGCCGCACCTCCGGGTAGGCAAGGCTCAGGCGGGCTATTGTCTTACCCTCCCGGTCGCGGCAGCGCAATTCGGGATGCTCCTTCCAGAACGCAACCGGCCCCAGCCACGAAGGCGGGATCGAGGCCATCGTTCCCATGCGGAAGCCAAGGTAGACGTCGATGCCCATCGAGTGCACGTGGTCGACCGTGACCTTGAGCGGGTCGATGCCCCGTGAGACGAAGCCGCGCAGGCTCCCCACCGTGCGGTATGCCGGCTCCGTGGAAAACTCCTCGCCTTCCGAGCCGTACATCACCCCGGCTTTCGACGGGTAGAGCATCTGGCCGCCGCCTATCCCTGCGGCACCCAGGAAGAGCTTCCCGATGTCGGTGCCGCGCAGCGGCTCGAAATACTCCAGTATGTCCTCGACCGTTCGGGCGCCATCGTAATAGGGCTGCTGCCCGTCCATCTCGGCCGCCAGGACCATCGTGTCCTCACGTCCCGCGCCGCCTTGGTACTCGGCCACTTCGCTCTCCGACATCGGCACCAGGCGCACAAAAGCAAGCTGGGCGGCCGTGCGCTGACTGGTGTTCAGGTGGGAGATGACCAGGCGTTGTCCGTCAAGGTCCGCCGCCTTCCAGAAGAACTCCTCGAGTCCGCGGGTGCTGCCGGGGGCCGGCGCCACTTTCGCGACGGCGCCGTTCGGCATGCGCTGGAAGGAGTTGAAGCTCGGCAGCAGCTTATCGAACAGCCGCTCGTCGCTCAGTTTCACCCTTACCTGCGACAGGCTCACTTCCGTCTGGCCCCGGAACACGGCGAGATAGATGGCGTGCCAACCTTTCGCCTCCAGAGCGAGGCTGACCTCGGGCGGGTGCACCATCTCCCCCTTGGCCAGCATCACGCCGCTTATGCCGCCGGCGGTTTCGTAGGGAATTTTGTGCCAGCAGTCTTCCGTGATCTTCGAGCTGATCGCGCTCTGCGGTTCGCAGCAGCTCAGGTCGGAGATCAGAATGCCGTCGCTCTGGGGATAGTTCCAGAAGCTGCCCTTTGCTTCCATGCGGGACTCACCTCTCTGACATGGCGGGATGTGGGACGCTCAAGATTCCGCGCCGTATTTCGCGGAGACGAAGATGCAGTGAACGATCATCGGTCTGTCGGTCTGCTGTGCGGCCTGGTTGCACCAGATGTTCAGCTCGTTGCCGCCGGTGCGCAGGACGCCGCCCGGCACGTCCAGGTGAAGCCATGGCCCGTCGCGCGCAGGCTCGGCGAGCAGCCGGTGGTTGAGCCGGAGCCAGACGCATGTCTCGTCGCTGCCGCCCGTTGTCCACACGCTGATTCTGAAATGCGCACCGGGATCATCGGCGTCGGGGCCGACCTTCAGCGGGAGCTTGCGCTCGACGCTGTCCAGCGCGATGGGCAGCGGCGCCGCCGCGGACCCGTGATGGCAGAACCCGCTCTGCGCCGTGGGCTGAATGGCGTAGAACTTATCCTTGCCGGCCAGCTCCGCCGGCTCGCCGATCTCCTTCAGCAGCGCGTGCTGCCAGCTCGACGGCAGCCCGCCGGCAGCGGCCGCCGGCGCACAGAAGCTGTTGAAGATGTACACCCCGTCGGCGTCCTGGCTCCAGTAATAGGCTGAGCTGCCGCGTATGGCCTCGCGCCACACGTCCTGGTTGTCATGCACCTCCCGCGCCCAGCGCGAGTATATGTTCGTGTTGACGGAAGGATACACGGGCACGCCGTGGCGCCGCCCCAGCCCGAGCCATTCGTTCAGCCTCATGCAGTAGGGCAGGTAGCCCATGCCAACGACCAGGACATCGACGAGCCCCTCGTCGAGCCACGCCTCGACGTCCTGCCCCAACTCCAGGGACAGCGAGGGAGAATCCATGACGTGAGCCACGAACGTGTACGGGCGCCCGCGCCGCTCGCCGATGTCGTTGAGGCAGCCGCGCACGCGCCGGACGAGGTCCGTCATGTAGCCCGCGTTTTGTCTTTCCTCCCCGAGGGGGAAGTTCCAGATGAAGCGCGTGAAGTCCAGTTCGTAGCCGTCGTAGTCGTGGATGGCGGCGTCCCGTTCGATGAATGCCAGGCGATGCTCTCGCACGCCGGGCTGGGCGAAATTGAACGCGGTCCACAGCGCCCGCTCCCTTAGCTGAGGCGGCAGGTCGCGGTTCGATTCCGGCGCGATGAGGTATTCGGGGTGCTCGGCCTTGATCGGATCGTTGGCGTCTTCCAGGCGCTCGGCCCTGAACGAATCGTGCAGGTCGTTCATCCGCAGCGCCCCCCAGACCTCGATCCCTCTCGCATGGCACGCCTCGACGATCAGGTCCGCAGCACGCTCGCACGATCCCACCGACGGCAGTATCTCGCTGCGCCTGCCCCAGGGTTCGTGACAGCCCGTCCCCACGCACCATGCGTAGGTGTCCACGTGCGTATCGAACGTCGCCGTGGTGCGCGCGTCGATGAACGACTGATCGTCCTTTACGTTGTAGTCGTAGACCTCGACGTCGTACTGCTGGTCGCCGTCGTCGTTGTAGATCACGCGGCGCTTTCGGTGCTTGTCGAACCCCGCCATCCGGTTCCTCCGCAAAGCTTTGTTGAGCCTTGGCAAAAGAAAATGGTCTGGGTAGCCCGACCGTCCCGGTCGGGCCTCAACGGGCGCACGGGCCGGACCTTATCAGCCCGTGGCTAAAGTGGCTTCTTGCGCATCCGGGCTTTCTTCGGCTGGCTGAGAAGCCCGAATTCGGCACTCTCAGCGGGCCTGTTTGCTGGCTCAAGGGCGTACGACGACTTCTGCCACGGGCTG
>CAZXDF010000176.1:0-7030 GCA_964639345.1 uncultured candidatus Brocadiaceae bacterium
CGGGCTGTAGGCGCCCATGCCGCCCGTGTTCGGCCCCTCGTCACCGTCGAAGGCCGGCTTGTGGTCCTGGCAGGAGGGCATGATGGCGATGGTCTCGCCGTCGGTGATGGCCAGGCAGCTTGCCTCCTCGCCCACCAGGCAGTCTTCCACGAGGACCTGCTCGCCGCTCGCACCGAACTCGCCCTCGATCATGATGCGGTTCACGGCCTTCAGCGCTTGCTCCTCGGTGGCGCATACGATGACGGCCTTGCCGGCGGCCAGCCCGTCGGCCTTCACCACGATGGGGGCGCCGACCATCTCGATGTAGGCCTTTGCGCGCTCGGCCGACTCGAACGCGCGGAAGTTCGCCGTGGGTATGCCGTGGCGCTCCATGAGCTGCTTGGCGAATACCTTGCTCCCCTCGATGCGCGCCGCCTTCTGCGTGGGGCCAAAAACCTTGAGGCCCCTGGCCTGAAAGGCGTCCACGATCCCGGCGCACAGGGGGGCCTCGGGGCCCACGACCGTCAGGTCGATCACCTTCTCAAGGGCGAACCGGCGCAACTCCGCTATGTCCTCGGCGCCGATGGGGACGCATTCGGCAAGCTCCTCGATGCCGGCGTTGCCGGGCGCGGCATAGAGCTTTGTGACCAGCGGCGACTGCGCCATCTTCCAGACCAGGGCGTGTTCTCGCCCTCCGCCGCCTACGACCAGGACTTTCATAACGTCGACTCCTCGGAAATCGCGACAGTCGAAGGCGCTCGGGCCCGCCTCGCGGGTCGGCATCACGCCAGGAGCGCGGCCAGTATAGTGGCGGGACCGGCGGTGGTCAACCATACCTTGCCGCGCGGCCCTCGAGCACCCTATAATGGCTGTCTGGGCTGCCTGTCGACGCGCCGCAGGCTGCACCATCAGAGTCCACCAGAGCGGGAGTGACAACGTGAGGTCAATTCTGCGCGGAAACGTCACCCGGTTCGCTCTCCTCGCCGGATTGGCCGCGCTGGGCACGTTCGCCGGCTGCCGGGGCGGGGAGAACGTGCAGGTGGAGAACCCGGCGGGCTACCGGAACATGCCCGGCGGCCCCCTTGCCGTGCTGGAAGTCACCGCCAGGCCGCTGGAAGTGTCGCGTGCGTTCGGCCCGGGTTGGAGTATCGTGAGGAACCCCGCCGAGCTGGGCCTCGTGGCGGAGGCCCTCGCCCACATGGCGCGCGTAGAGGGGGGGCTGGACGTGATGGAGCCGCGGGAGGTCCGGCGGCGCCTGAAGAAGGCGAAGCTCGAACCCACCTATGGCCCCAGCGCCGAGCAGATCGCCGCGTTCGCAGGCGAGCTTGGGATCGCGTGCTACCTGAGCGCGCACATCGAGGAGCTGTACTTCGGATACGTGGTCTCAAGAACCAAAGGGGTTGCCCGGTTGGTGGTCGCCTGCCGCGCGCCGGGGGTGGAGGAGCCCCTCTGGCTCGTTCGCACCGAGCACACAGCCTGGGAAATAGACGAGCGCCAGGCGACGGCGGCGGCGCTCAGACAGGCATTCCGAACCTTGAATGCCCTGGCCAGCCGAGAGACTGGGGGAAGGCCCGAAGATGCTGATGCTGGGTATTGAGACGAGCGGCGAGCGGGGCAGTGTGGCGCTGGTGCGCGAGGAAGAGTTTCTGGCAGAGCACCGGTTCGCACAGGGCTACCGGCACGCGCGCAATATCATGGTGGGTGTGGTGGAGGTTGCGTGCAGGGCCGGCGTGGACAAGGGCGAGATCGACGCAGTGGCCGTCACCGAGGGTCCCGGCTCGTTCACCGGCCTTCGGGTCGGCGTGACGTGCGCCAAGACGCTGGCCTGGCTGCTGGGCCGGCCCGCGGTGGGGGTGGCGACCCTGGAGGTGCTGGCCCAGAACGTGCGCCCCGAGGAACACCTGGACGCGCGGGGACGGCCGGCGCAGACCGTCTGTCCGCTGTTGGATGCGCGGCGCAGCTTCGTCTACGGCGCCGTGTTCGAATGGCGCGGCGGGCGCTGGCATGATACAATCGGCTTGATGGCGGGACCGCCGCGGCAGGTCGCCGAGAGCATCCCCGGCGGAACGCTCGTCTTCGGCAGCGGCGTGGAGGCGTATCCGGAGATATTCCTGCGCCGGGCGCCGGATGGTTCGCAGGCGGCCTGTCCCTGGCAAAGGGGACCCGACGGGCTGGCGGAGGGCCGTGCGGAGCATACCGCCCGCCTGGGCCTGCGGGCGTTGCGCGAGGGCTTGCAGGCGGACCCGCTGACGCTGGTGGCGAAGTATTACCGACGAACTGAGGCGGAAGAGAAACTGGCAAGCAGGCACTAGGGCCGCGCGCGCCGATCGGTCTGCGGTCACGGAGAGTTCGAGCAAGGAGTGGACCGTCCATGGAGATCGTCATCCGAAAGGTACTCTGCCCGATGGACTTCTCAGCCAACAGCGAGCACGCGATGCGCTATGCGCTGGCTTTCGCGGCGGCGTATGATGCCGAAGTGGAGCTGCTGCACGTTGTTGAGCTGCCGTTCATGCCCCACTACGCCACGGCGGGCGTGCCCGACCTGGCCCTGCCGGTCGAGCGGATCAAAGAGGAATGCCAGAACCTGATGGACGAACTGGTGGAAAAGGCCAAGGCCGTGCACCCGAGGGTGAACGGGCGGGTCATCGTCGGCACGCCGTTCGTCGAGATCGTGCGCGCCGCGCGCGAGGCCGGGTTCGACCTGATCGTGGTGGGCACCCACGGCCGCGCGGGCCTCAAGCACATCCTTATCGGCAGCGTGGCCGAGAAGGTGGTGCGGAAGGCCCCTTGCCCGGTCCTGAGCGTCAAGCACCCCGAACACGAGTTCGTCATGCCGTGAGAGGCGGGCCGGCCGCCCGCGGGAACGCGACGAGTCCCTGATTGCCGTCCTTTCGGAACTTCAGACCCGCGCATCTCGCCCAACGGGGCAGGAGCACGACGTGGCAAGAGAAGGCAGCAAGCGCGCAAGCGGTCCGGCCCCGGGGCGGGGCGGCGGCTGGTTCCGCTGCTACGTGCTGGGGCTTGGGATGGGTTCGGCCTCGGCGCTCTACGGTGTGCTGGCCCTGCTGATGGGCAGGACGTTTCTGCCCGGCTACCATGCGGACGCCCTGCTGGTGAAGGGCGGCAGCGCATTGGCGCTCGCGCTGGCTTATCTGACGGGCGGCGTGTATCTGCTGCTGCGCCTCTTCGTGGAGCGGAAGGCGCCGGCATTCACGGCTCGCAGGCAGGTCTACCTGGTCCAGAACGTCCTGCTGGGCATCTTCATCGCCGCTCTCGCCTACACGCTTTGGCGCGTCGGCTCTCTGGCCTCAGCGGTCTAGTGCTCCGTCAACCTTGGTTTGGCAGGTGCAACTGCCAAACCCCAATCCGCCCTCGGCGGCGACGGAGGCGAGACGCCCGTCCAACGGGCGCTTGGAGCGCCTCCGCTACCCCGGGTGAGTGGAACACCTCGACCCATCATTTCCGACTTGACAAAGCACTAGAGGCCGCGCGTCAGTCCTCCTCCAGCAGGCGGATCAGATAGTCCTCGATGCGCTGCCCCGGCGGGGCATTATCCACTACGCGTTCCAACTCCCCGCTGATCACCGTGCTTCGATGGACCGCGTAGGCGAAGCCCAGCTTCGCAACCCGCACGCGCCCACGCCGGTCCAGGATGAACAGGGCCGGCAGGTCCCCCTTCGAGCCGCTGCCTGCCGCCTTCGCCATGGTCTCCAGCGCGGTGAAGTTGTCGTAGTGCATGGCGTATCTGAGCTGCCTGGCACTCGCATATAGGGGGGCCAGGCGGTAATTGTCAGCAGGGCGCTTCCTTCCCCGACGGTCACGGCCGTATGTCTTCTCCACGATGCCTATCGCCCGCACCTCCAGATGGCCGTGCTTGCGGATCAGGTCGCGCACGTGCCTGGCCATCGCCGTTGACGGCATGTTCCGCGACGTCCGCCGCATGTAGGCCTCGAGGCGGTCTCCGGCTTCCTCCGAGCCGTTTATGAACATGCTGACGTCCGCGAGCCTCTCCTGCGGCAGGGGCAGATCCATGGCCCAGAACAGCACCAACGTGACCTGACCCGGCAGGGCCGCACTGAGATTCATTTCCACGCCATCGACCGTACTGGCGATCAATGACGGGGCCTTCTTGGCATCCTCCCGACGAATGAAGACGATCTCCCTGCCCGTCGGCACGTGCGTGTCCAAGGCCGTTTGATTCCAGGCCTGATCGATCGCTGTGTCGGTGTCCAACTCCTCCTGGTCGGTCCCCTCCTCATGCCAGTCTTCACCGGGGACAATGCGCACAGCTTCAGGCCCCTTGCACCCGGTTGCCCAGGCCGCCGTCAGAGCCAAGAGGCCGACAAGCACATGAATAATTCTCATCCTCTTTCCTCCAACACTCGCCGCGAATCCTCAGACGTCCGCTACCGTTCTCCGCCTTCCAGCACGGGTCCCACCGCCCGCCACACCTCCTCGGCGATCAGTTCCGGTCCGAGCAGCTCCCCGCCCGGGGCACATTCTACCCGAACCCAGTCGGACGCGTCTGCCGCCAACTCATCGTAGAGCTCCCACGTGTCCTTGAGGTAGGCGGCATCGCTCTCGTGGATATCCTCGCAGTCCTTCAGGTATGATCGCTCGCCCTTGCCGGCGACCAGGCGCGCGGCCACCGCCGGCGTGACATCGAGCAGCACGTGCAGGTCCGGCCGCGGCAGGTCGAACACGCCGTATTCCAGCTCCTCCACCCAGTCCAGAAAACGCCGGCGCTCGGCGCGATCCCTGATCTTTGCGCCCTGGTGCGCCATGTTGGCTGAGACGTAGCGGTTACAGATCACAGCAGCCCCCTCCGCCAGCCAGGAGCGAAGTTGGGGACCGGCCTGCCAGCGGTCACATGCGAAGGGCAGCGCCGCCAGGTATGGGCTGACATCCTGCGCACTGCTCGCGAACTCCCCCCGGAGGTAGCGCGCGACCAGCTCGCCGAACAACCCCTCCGTGTAGCGGGGGAACTCTATCGTCTCCACCCGCCACCCGCCGGCTCCGGCCCTTTCCGCCAGCAAGGCGGACTGCACGGTCTTGCCGCTACCGTCGATCCCGCAGATTGCGATGAGACGTCCTTTTTTCGCCATGCAAAACCGTCCCGCCCGGTGCAACCGGTCTCTTCTCCACCTCGGCCGGCCCCCGCTATATTTCCTCTTAGTGCTTTGTCAACCTTGGTTTGGCGGGCGCAACTGCCACACCTCCATGGGTAGCGCCGCCGTCCTCGGCGGCGACGGAGGCGAGACGCCCGTCCAACGGGCGCTTGCAGCGCCTCCGCTACCCCGGGTGAGCGGAACTCCCCGACCCATCATTTCCGACTTGACAAAGCACTAGCGCAAAGGGTCTGCAGTCAGACCGAGAAGATACGCCGCGCGTTCTCGCGCAACAGAAGTTGAGCGATCTCCAGCGCCTCCTCCTCCGTGCCGCGGCCGCCCTCCACATAGTCGCCGGCCAGCACGCGCGCCAGCACGCGGCGATACATGTTGAGCTTCGGCAGTCCTAACTCCAGCCTGTACATGTCGCTGTAATAGCCGATCAGCTTGGTCTTCGGCACGCTTTGCAGCCGGGCCGCAAGGTCCCGCTCGATGTAGGCCGGCATGTTGCCGTACCACCAGTGGCCGCTGACCACGACGTTGCGCACGATCCAGCCGTAGCTGGCCAGCTCCTGCGCCTGACTCGCGCTCAGGACCGACAGGCAGAAGGTCACGTCCGGGAAGCTGTTGAACAGCGGCATCAGCGGCCGCAGCGTGTCGCCCGCCTGCGGCAGGTCCGTGCCCTGGGGCACGCCGTGCCGGTAGGCGCCCCGCGCGGCCCCCACCACTATCTGCACCGGCAGCTTGAACTGGCGGCACAGCTCCGCGAGCGCGAAGAGCGTGCCGCACCGGAGCGTCTCGCCCTCGGCGGCGCTCAGGGGCTTACCGTGGGCGGCCTTCCCCACGGCCGTGTCCAGGTCGGCCTCCACGACGGGGAAAACCTTGAAGTGAGGCGGCAGGGAGATGGTCAGGCCGGCGGCGCCGAAACCCACGAAGCGCTCCAGCAACTTCTCCAGCGATGCCGCCAGCTCCGTCGCCCGGCCGATGTCCGTGCCCGTCACCTTGGCCAGGCCCTTGCGCACCTCGGGCTCTGCGAACCGGAACACGAGCGAGTCCGCCCGCAGGGAGGGGACGAATATCTCCCGGTCGAGCTTGGACAGGTCTTCATCGAACGTGTTGGTCAGGAAGACCTTCTCGATGTTCGCCGCGCGCAGGACCTCGCGCTCGCGGCCGGGCTGCTTCGCCTTCTGGGATACGGCCACGTCCAGCGCCTGCCAGTTGTCCCGCGTGAGGCGCCGGTCCTCGAAGCCGAAGAGCTCGCGGGCCAGCTCGATCATCCAGCCGTACTGCACCGTATTGTCCAGGGCCGACATGGCCTGCACCAGCCCCGAGAGCATCTCCTCATCGCCGGTCTCGGGATCGATCACCTTCTTGCTCATCCCGGCGCTGTAGGCCAGTTCGGTGTAGTAGTGATAGCCGAGCAGGTCGCGCAGCGTCGTCGCAAACGGCGCACCGTGCGGCACGTGCGAGTGCACGTCAATGGCCTGGATGCGCATGATCTCGCCCAGCAGCCGCTGCTCTAACTCCGCCGAATGGTGCGCCATCAGGTCTCCGGAACTTGCCGGCATGGGGATTCCCGCACCGGACGTACTTCTCTCCAACAGCATTCTCCTCGCCGCATTCTACCACGATCAGCCGGTGCGATAAAGCGAGCGCTCACCGCCCATCAAAGCGCATCGGCATTCTCCCTCGGGCACGTCTGTTGGCGGAGCGGCCAGAACTGGCGCTGTGCTGATGTGATCGGTCTTGCGGTTGGACTTTGGGGGGAGGAGGCTACTCCTTGCCCCCGTACCGCTTGAGAATCTCCGCGTACCTCTTGGCAAGCCCCCCTTCCATCGCTATCGCCAGCGGCGTCCTGCCACCCCCGTCCTTCGCATTCACGTCCGCACCCCAGGCGAGCAGCATTTCGATCACCTCAGTATCGCTGCATATCTTCTCCACAA
>CAZXDF010000177.1:0-6872 GCA_964639345.1 uncultured candidatus Brocadiaceae bacterium
GGCATCTGCCGCTCGCCCTCGCGCCGTCCCATCGCCATAGAATCTCTCCCAAGGTGGAGTCGCAATTCACTGTGCCGAGTCTAACATATCAGGCAAGTACCAATCAGGACAAAACGTGACTTTCACCACGGGCTGCTAGGGACTACCCTAGTCCCTGAACCGGCGGGCGGGCACGTGTGCGCCCTTTGGCTCAAAGGCGGTTGCACCGCTTGCTCGAGGGCGGTTGCACCGCCCGCGGCTCTTACAGTGAGGGCTGAGATGAACGAGGACCGACACCGGAGCGACGGCCCCGCGCTGAGCATCGTCGTGCCCGTCTACAACGAAGAGGCCAACGTCGTCCCGTGCTACCGGGAGATCGCCGAGGCGATGGGCGAGGCCGGCCTCGACTACGAGGTTGTCTTCGTGGACGACGGCAGCACGGACCGCACGCTCTCTCTGCTGCGGGATGCCATCGCCGGCGACGAGCGTGCCAGGGCCGTCGAGCTGCGCCGCAACTTCGGACAGTCGGCGGCGCTCGCGGCGGGCTTTGACGAGGCCCGCGGCAAGGTCATTGTCCCGATGGACGGGGACCTCCAGAACGATCCGCGCGACATCCCCGCGCTGCTGGCGAAGATGGGCGAGGGGCCTGGCTGCGACGTGGTGAGCGGCTGGCCAACATGATCATCGGCTCCGTCACGGGCGTGCGCCTGCATGACTACGGATGCACGCTGAAGGCCTACCGGCGCGACGTCCTGGAAGACATCCGCCTCTACGGCGAGATGCACCGCTTCATACCCGCCCTTGCGGCCTGGGTAGGGGGGAAGGTGACGGAGGTGCCGGTCAATCACCGCCCGCGCGTGGCCGGCAGCAGCAAGTACGGCATTGGGCGCACATTCCGCGTAGTGCTCGACCTGACCACCGTGAAGTTCATGATGTCATACCTCACCAAGCCGCTCTACTATTTCGGCCGCTGGTCAGTGGTTCTGCTGCTCGGCTCGCTCGCCGTGCTTGCCGTGGTGGTGATCGAGAAGCTGAACCGAGGCACCGACATGACGGGCAACCCGTTCCTCTACATGAGCGTCGCCCTCTGGATCGTCAGCATCCAGGTGATGCTGATGGGCCTGATGATGGAGATCCTCACGCGGACCTATCACGAGTCGCAGGGCCGAAAGCCCTACGCCGTCCGTGCCGTGCACATGGGGCGGGGCGAGCGCGGCAGCCGGGAAGGTGCCGCAGGGGCCGCCGCCGGTCGGGCGGCTGACGAGGCCCCTCGCAGGGAGCCGGAATGCGGATCCTGGTCGTGAACTACGAGTTCCCACCGGTCGGCGGCGGCGGTGGCGTTGCGGCGCGGAAGCTCGCACGCGGCTGGGCCCGCGCCAACCACGTGGACTACCTCACCTCGCGCGTCGGCCCCCAGCCCAGACGCGAGACCGTGGAAGGAATCAACGTGCACCGCGTCCCGGTGCTGGGCCGCAAGAGCATGGACGCGGCGCCGATCGGCTCGATGCTGTGCTATCCTGCTACCGGCCTAGCGCGCGCCCTGGAGCTTCTGGCCCGGGGCCGCTACGATGTGGTCAATACCCACTTCGCGGTGCCGTCCGGCCCGCTCGGCGTGGCCGCCGCCGCACTGTCCCACGCGCCGAACGTCGTGTCAGTGCACGGCGGGGACATATACGATCCGTCCAAGCGCCTCTCGCCCCACCGCATCCGGCCCCTGCGGCTGGCCGTCAGGGGGGTTCTCCTCGCAGCGACACTGGTCGTGGCCCAGTCCCGGAACACGGCGGACAACACGCTCAAGTACTACGGCGACGATCTGAAGGGGAAGCTGCGGATCATCCCCCTGCCGTTCGACTCTCCCGAAGGGATGCAAGAAGGCCCCGGAAATCCGGAGGCGCGGGCGGAGCTGGGGTTGGATCGCGGGGTGAGGTATCTGATATCGGTGGGGCGGATGGTCAAGCGCAAGGCCTACGACCGCCTGATCCTGTCGCTGGAGCGTCTGCCGGCCGACGTCAGGCTGCTCATAATCGGGTCCGGCCCCTTGCGCGGGGATCTGACCGACCTCGTGGCCGCGCGGGGATTGGGCGAGCGGGTTAGCATGCCGGGCTTCGTGGACGAGGGGGACAAGTACCGATACCTGGCCGCCGCGGACCTGTACGTGCTTTCCTCGGAGCATGAGGGGTTCGGCATCGTGCTGCAAGAGGCGATGGCGGTCGGCCTGCCGATCGTCGCCACCAGCCACGGGGGCCAGACGGACATCCTCGAGGACGGCGTGAATGCGCTGCTGATCGCGTCGAACGAGCCGGCCGTCATCGCGGAGGCGGTCGGTCGGCTTCTGGGCGACGGGGAAATGAAAGGGCTTCGGGAGGCCATGTCGCGGGCGAACAGAGAGAAGGTGGCGGAGTTCGACTCCTGTGACATTGCGGCACGTTACCTGGCGGTGTTCAGAGAGGCGATGTCCGAGACCGGGCGAACTTGCCGGGGAGCGGGACGCAAACAGACAGTGCTGAGTCCTGAGTGCTGAGTGCAGAGGGAGAAAGAGAGCATGCACGGAGACCCCGACGAAAAGCGGCGACCTGCGGCGCGACCGAGGGAGTACGTTTCCGACCTGTACCGCAAGTACATGTCTACGGGCTATGGCGAGGTCGTGAGTTGGTCGCCCGAAGAGTATGAATTCCAGGCTCGCTACTTCTCGAAGAACCACGGGCGGCATCTGCCAAAGGCAAAGGACTCGGTCATTCTCGACGTGGCATGTGGTGTGGGTCATTTCCTCTATTATGCGCAGAAGAGCGGATACACCAACTGCACGGGAATAGACATCTCGCAAGAATGCCTCGACGTGTGCAAGCGCAACGGGCTGCCGGCGGAGACGGCGGACGCCTTCGTGTATCTTCGCGACAGGAAGGACAGCTTTGACGCCATTGTGTCCAACGAGTTCTTTGGGCATCTGAAGAAGGACCAGGCTTTTGAACTGGCAGGGCTTTGTCACGGGGCGTTGAAGGAGGGCGGCGTGCTCATCATCAAGGTGCCGAACTCGGCCTGCCCGGTGGTGGGTGCCAGGGCGCGGTACTCAGACATAACGCACGAGATGGGCTACATTGACCACAGCCTTCGCACGCTGCTCTCGGCCGCCGGCTTTCAGGACGTAGAGGTATTCGGCCCGGACATTTACGTTACCCGCAACCCGCTCGCCAACTTGATTGCTAAGGCGATGTTCCGTCTCGTGACGCTGTGCTTCCGCTTCCTGTATCTTCTCTATGGCGTGAGATACCGGCACGTAATGACAAAGAACATCATTGGAGTGGCAAGGAAGCTCTCGGCGACCTGAGTCACCAGGACGATGCTCCGGGGAGGGCTATGGGTGTCGGGCAGGCGGGACGAACGGGATAGGGAGGTGACGTTGGGCGAGGGCCAACAAGGTTCAGACCGCATGAAGAGACGATGGCCGGGCGCTGTGTTGGCCTGGCTCAAGCCAATGGTCGGGATTGCCCTGCTGGCCATCTTGTTGCACATCGTGTCCGTGCGCAGCGTCTTACAGGAGCTCAAGGCCGCGCGGCCGTCTCTCCTGGCCCTGGCCCTCGTAGTGGTTTTCGGAGGGATGCTGATTTCGGCGCTGAAGTTGTGGCTGCTTGTCCGCACGAGCGTCCCCAATGCCTCCCTCCTGGGCGTGCTGCACGCCTACTACGTCGGCTTGTTCTTCAACAACTTCCTGCCAACCAGCGTGGGCGGGGACGTCGTGAAGGTCGCCGGCCTGCGCCGCGTCGGCGTGCCCGCGGGGCACGGGGCGGCCTGCGTTGTGGTAGAGCGCGGGGTCGGCCTGCTGGTCGTGATGGGGCTGGCCGCGGCAGTCGGCCTTGGGTGGCCCGGCCTTTTCGAGCGGCTCGACCTGCCTGCGGCGCGCTGGCCGATGGCGGCCCTCGGCCTGGGGGCGTTCATGGGACTTGCCGTGGCCTATGGCCTCTGGCGGGGCCGCTTGAAAGCGTTTCTGAAATCCAGGCAGGAAAGCCCGATCCTTGGGCGCCTCTACGGGGTGATCTCCGCCTTCTACGTTTTTCGTGACCGGCCCGCGACCACGATGGGAGCCCTGGGATTGTCCGTTGTTTTCTATGCGCTCGGCGCGGCCAATATCGTGATAGTGGCGCGCGCCGTCGGCGTCGACCTGCCGCTGGGCCTGGCAGTGGGCATCCTGCCCTTTGTGAAGATACCTGAGATGCTGCCGGTCTCGCCGGGCGCGTTGGGCGTGCGGGAGGGGGCGCTGGCCTGGTGCCTGGCCGGGGTGGGCGCGACCGGCGCGCAGGCCGCCTCGGTGGCACTGCTCTTGCGGATCCTCACCTGGGCGCACTCGGCCCTGGGTGGCTGCGCCTATGCGCTCGCCCACCGTGGTGCGCGTCGCCCCCTGGCGCCGACCGATGAACCAGCGGAGGAGGAATGATCGTGAACGAAGGGCGTGTCCAGGGAGAAGGGGAAGGTCGAGACCACGCCCGCGCGAGGCGCTTCGGCATCCTTCTCATGCTGTTCTTCCTCGCCTTCTGCCACAGTGACATCATGGAGAGCCAGAACACCCTCTCGCGTTTCGTGGCGGTGGAGGGCCTCGTGCAGCGCGGCACCTTCCACATTGACCAGTCGCCGCACGGTCCGCGCTGGGTAGGGCTCGAGGACGGCCGCACCGTGCATATCCTGAACGCCTTGGACGAGCTGAAACGGTACATGGCGGGCGAACGCATCGCACTGCGCGCTGTCTATGACATCGGCAAACCCGCGGAAGGATCTAACCTCGTCCGCATAACCGACGGCCGACTTGTGCACGTGCTGAACGATATGGTCTGCAACAAGCGGGACGAGCACTTCTATTCCTCCAAGCCGCCCGTGCTGACGCTGATCCTGGCCGGCGTGCTCCTGCCGCTGAAGTGGCTGGGGGCCGAGTTCGACTTCACGCGGCGCGGGGCCGAGGGGCCGGCGTTCCTGCTGACCTGGCTGGTTGTCGGCGGCCTCAGCGCGATCGCCTTCTGCGCGTTCCGGCGGAAGCTGGGCGAGCGGGTGCAGGGGGCGCAGGCGGACGCGCTGACGGTCCTCACGCTCGGCGGGACGCTATTCCTGACCTACTCGGTGACGATGAACCACCACACATTCACCGCCGGCCTCGTGCTTCTGTCATTCTTCCTGCTCGGGATGGCGGACGCCGGGGGGGGCGCCCCTGCCGGCGGGGCCGACGCCGCGGAGAGGCCCCGAGTCTCGGACGGATGCGCCCTGGCCGCCGGGTTTCTCATGGGGCTGGCCTCGGTGGTGGACATCGGCCCGGGCGTCGCGTTCGCCATGGGTTTCGGCCTGTATATCCTGCTCTACCTGCGCTCATGGCGCACGCTCGTCCTTTTCGGCCTGGGGAGCATCCCGCCGCTGGCGCTCCACTGCATCGTGCACTACAGCATCTGGGGCTCGGTCCTTCCCGTCCAGATGATGAAGCGCGCCGGCACGAGGGACTACGCGGGTAGCTACTGGCAGAACATGCTCCCGCCGGACACCTGGCAGATTCCGCGCTCCTACTACTGGCTGCTCACGCTCGCGAGCGGGCGGGGGCTGTTCGTGCTGAGCCCGATACTGCTGGTGGGTATGGCGGCGCTGGTGGAAGATGTGCGGCGCTCCCTGAGGGCCGGCCGCACGGGCGAAGCCTGGAGGGGCATATTCAAGGCGCGGGGGCCGGCCGCCGCGCCGGGCTACGTGGCCCTGAGCGTCCTGTTCGGCGTCACGTTCCTCATCCTCTACACATCGTTCGCGGCCCCGACGAACTTCAACGGCTCGTGCTTCGGCATGCGCTACTACATCGGGTTCATGCCGCTCCTGGCGTTCTATGCGGCGCGGGGCTACGTGCGGTGGTGCGGCAGCGCGAAATTCCGGCGGGTCTTCTACGTGCTCGGCATCGTGTCGGTGTTCTTTGCGCTCGTCGGGATGCAGGAGCCGTGGATGCTGATGGAGAATAACGCGAACCCCGCCGTGCGCGTTCTGATGGCGCTGCTCCGGGGCTTCAATGCGTGAGCAACGCTCTCAGCCTCCCGACTGCGGAGCCGGCGGCGCCTCTGGGTGCCCCTGGGCCCGACTGCGCCCGGTTGACCCCACGCCGGCCGTCATGCTGAGCTTCAGCACGTCCTCGACGCTCATACCCTCCAGCTCCTCGACGTCCTCGGGGTCGACGAACAGCGTGAAGCCGCCGATCTGATAGCTCATCGGCAGGTAGACGGCCACGCGGCCCCGCTCGCCCTCGCCCATGATCGTTTCAGGGTGCTTCTGGGTGACGAGACCCATCAGGTGGACCTTGTCTCCCATGAGCCTGATGCGTGCGGGCACCCCTTTGCTCTCGCTGTCGGTTCCGCTGAGGAACTGGAGGAGATCCTTCACCGAGGAATAGAGGCTCTTGACCAGCGGGATTCGGTCGAGGAGCGCCTCGCCGTATCCCAGCAGCTTCTGAAACAACCAGAGCCGCGCCATCACGCCGATCATGTAAATTATGCCGATCAGCGCAAGGATGCCCAGGATCGGCATGAGCAGGGGCAGGGTTTTCGGATCCTCCACTTTCAGCATTGTGGCCAGACCCGTGCCCACCGAAGTGTAGAGCCAGGTGGCGAACTTCACCGTCACGTAGATCGTCAGCAGAAGCGGGCTGACGATGACCAGTCCCTGAACGAATACCTTGAAATGCTTGCTCATGGGTGCTCTCCACATCTGTCAAGAGGCAGGGAACCCGGGTGCGCGCCGACAGCTGGCACCTTCGTCGGCTGCGCCGCCGCTATGAGAATCGTTGCCTATTATACTTTCTGTCGGGCTCCCGGCGAAAGGGGACAAGGGCTACCCCCTGTCCCTGGTGTGCCGGAGGGGCTGGGGGGCGGCGGCGCAGCACGTGCCGG
>CAZXDF010000178.1:0-3727 GCA_964639345.1 uncultured candidatus Brocadiaceae bacterium
GGGCCGGGCGGGCCGGGCAGAAGCCGCCGGTTCATCTGCTCGAGCTGGCGCAGGCCCTCTCTCGGGTCCTCTGCACTCAGGATGGCGTCGGCCATCTCGCTGGCCTGCTCGATCTTCAGAGACCGGATGATCTTCTTTATCTCCGGCAGCACAACGGGCGGGGCGCAACTGAACTCCTGGAGGCCCAGACCCAGGAGCAGGGCGGTGAAGCCGATCATGCTTGCCATCTCGCCGCACATGGCGACGGGGATGTGCGCGGCGACGGCGGCATCGATGGTCATCTTGATGAGCCTGAGCACGGCGGGGTTCTCGGGACGGTAGAGACTGGCCACGTGTTCGTTGTCCCGGTCCACAGCCAGCGTGTACTGGACGAGATCGTTCGTGCCGATGCTGAAGAAGTCGCAGTGCGAAGCCAGCATGTCCGCGCACAGGGCGGCGCTTGGCACCTCGATCATGATGCCGACCTCGATGTCCTGGTCGTAGCCCTCCCGCCTCGCGTCGAACTCGCCCTGCACCTCTTCCAGGACGGCCCTGGCCTTCAGCAATTCTTCCAAGCCCGACACGAGCGGGAACAGCACCTTCACCTTGCCGTGTGTGCTGGCGCGCAGGATCGCGCGCAACTGGGTCTTGAACAGCTCGGTATGGCGCAGGCAGTAACGGATCGACCGCAGGCCCAGGAACGGGTTGGGCTCGGGCGAGCGTGCCTGACCGGCCACGAACTTGTCCGCCCCGAGGTCCAGCGTCCGGATCGTCAGGGGGCGGCCGTCAAGCGTCTGCAAGGCCTCCTGGTAGGCCTCGAAGTGGTCCTGCTCGCTCGGCGGAGTCTCGCGGGCGAGGTATAGGAACTCCGTGCGGTATAGCCCGATCCCTTCGGCGCCGCATTCGAGGGCACGCGATATTTCCCGGGGGGACTCGATGTTGCCCATCAGCCGGACGCGCCGCCCGTCGAGCGTTTCAGCCGGAAGGTCCCTTACCTCGTCACGCAGCACTCGACGGGTCTCGACGACCTGCGTGCGCCGTCGGCGGTAGCGCTCGATGGTCTCCAGGTCCGGCTCGACGACGACTACGCCGCGACTGCCGTCCACGATGACCACGTCGCCGCCGGTGACCTCGTTCGTAATGGTCTCCAGCCCCACGACCGCCGGCAGCCCCAGCGCAGAGGCTATGATGGCCGTGTGGCTGGTGGGCCCGCCACCGTCGATGGCGACCCCTTTCACCCTCTCGACGTCGATGGAGGCCGTCTGACTGGGGGTGAGGTCGTGCGCGACCAGGATGACGTTCTTCTGCAGCCTGGACAGATCCTCCCGCTTCTGGCCAAGCAGGTTCCGCAGGAGCCGCCGCTCCAGGTCGTCAAGGTCGGCCACTCGGGGGGCCAGGAACTCATCGCTCTGGAACAGCTTGCGCCAGTGGCGCATGGTGCGGGCGACGGCGAACTCGGCGGTGTAGAACTTGCGAAGTATGCGATCGAAGAACTCCCGCCTGAAGGTCTCGTCGCTGATCATGCCGGCGTGGGCGACGAATATCTCCGCTATGTTCGAACCGGCCTTGGACCGAAGCCGCTCGGCCAGGTCATGAAGCTCCGCCTGCGCCTGATCCATGGCCCTGCGGAGCCGGTCGGCCTCGCACGTAGCGTCATCGGGGGAAATGAAATGCTCGGGAATCCGGACACCTTCCGCCTCCAGCAGAAAAACCTCGGCGACGGCTATGCCTGGCGAGACAGCTATGCCTTGATATACCTCCATGCGGGGTCACTCCCCCTCACGCGTCCGTCAGGAACCCGATTCCTCATCCACATAGAAGCGCCGCTGTAGCAGCTTCTCCAGCACTCGGCGGGCCTGCTCCGCATCCTCGCCGTCGATGTGAAAGCTCACCCTTGACTTCGGCGTCAGGCCTACGCCGTCGACATCTGCGAAGCTCCGTGCGTCTGCCAGCCTGCCGGCCACCTCTACGCGCACGTCACTCCTGAAGCACGAGGCGATCCCTACAAGACGGCCCACGTGACGATCCGCCGGCAGCACACCCGAGGCCCCGTCCTCCACGAAGAAATCATTCTGCACTAGAAAGCTCAGGACGTCCAGTGCCTGCCGCGCATCCTCCCCGCAGGCGCTGATGCGCATCACCGACCCATGGACCGCCCGCAGGCTCATAAGACTCATAATGCTCTTGCCCGAGGCCTCGCGGTCCTCCACGCCGACGTGCACTTCCCCGCGGAAGGCCTGCGCCAGTTCCGCAAAGCGCTGGATGGGCCTCACGTGGAAGCCCAGCGGGTTGGTGATCATCAAGTCCCTGCTGTGGGATAGTTCGCTGCACATGAGAACGGCTTTGACGCCCACCATCAAGCGTCAATCTTGCCCCTTTCCGTCAAACCCTGCCCCGCACCAACCCGCGCCCGAGCGCGGGACCTCAACCGCCCATCTCGCCGTGGGCATCCTCCAGGCTTTCGGCCCGCACGTCCGTGCAGACGGCTCCCTGGCCGAGAACCCCGAGTAGACCAGTACACTGCTCCCGTCAAGCCGATCATCCGCTTCATCGACGGAGCACGACGCGCACGCCGCAAGCTCCCGCCGGGGGGGCCGGCTCATTCGGGCTTCTTCGTCATCTCCGCCGCTTTTTGGGCCTCCCTCGAATGCTCATGGACTATCTTGCCGTGCAGGCGCGTAACCTGGCGTTCCATCTTCTCGAAAGCCTCCTCAATGGTTGCGTACAGATCGTAACCCTGCGCATGGGCCACGAGTGTGGACCTGTGGCACTTGGCGATCACTTCCACATTCTCCACCTTGGCGTCCTTGGCCAGGGTGACAGTGATATGTTGGATATGGCCGTCGAGTCGCGGGAGCTTCTCGACATGCTCGGCGATGCGGTTCTCCATCGACTCGGTTACTTCCACGTGCCGCCCACTGATTGTGACCTCCACCATCCGGTCTCCTTTCTGCTCTGTGTACTGACCAGCGCACATACCAGGGCCACGGCTCCAACGCCGCGCCAGTGCGCCGAGCTGCCCGCCGGGGGGGGCTGGCCCTAAGAGGTCCCCGTTTCCTGTGATTTACCATTGTTCCTGCTCAGCAGCGCCTGCCTCAACCTGGCGCCCACGGACGGACCGGGCCCTTCCTCTTCGTCCTCCGCCGTCGCGAAGGTCCACGGGCGCTGCTTCGTGCCGGCCACCATCCCGGCGGTCATGGCGAACTTCAGCGTGTCCTCCACGTTCATGTCGAGTTCGATGACGTTGTCCCTGGGCACGAGGATGACAAAGCCCGTCACGGGCGTCGGCGAGGTGGGTATGAAGACGGTCACGAAGTCCAGTCCCGTCTCGTCCTCGACTCCCTTGAGACCGCCGCCCGTTACCAGCCCTACGGTGTAGATGCCGCGCCGGGGGTACTGCACGGCCACCACGCGGCGGAACTGCGGCCGGTCCGCACCTCCGAACAGGAAGTCCGCCACCTGGCGGGCGTGCGGGTAGACGCTCTTTACGAGCGGAAACCGCTCGAAGAGCCTGTCGATGCGCCGCACTATCCGCGCCCCGAAATAACCCCGCAAGAAGATTCCTGTGAGATAGACAGCCACCAGGGCTGCGACTATCCCAACGGTGACGCCGATGAACCTGATGGACCACGGCAGGTGCTGATCGACGTATTCTCTTCGCTTCTCTACGCCCTCATCCTCGACGACCTCGGGTGGAGCGCCTGGGAAGACCTTTGCGAACAGGGCGGGATGCGGGGCCAGAGCAGCC
>CAZXDF010000179.1:0-4739 GCA_964639345.1 uncultured candidatus Brocadiaceae bacterium
GCCTCCTCGATCAGGAGGTCGCACTCGGCCACGGTGGTGGCCAGGGGCTTCTCGCACAGGACGTGCTTGCCGGCGCGCAGGCACGCTGTGACGATCTCCGCGTGCGTGCCGTGCGGGGTGGCCACAAGCACGCAGTCAGAGTCTCCCAGCGCGTCTTCGAATCCCTGCACTGCCGCGGGAACGCCGAATCGCTCCGCCAGCTCCTGCGCCCGGGCCAGGTCGGCATCGGCCACGGCCGCCACCTGCACCTCGTCCACCTCCGCGAGGGCTGGCAGGTGATACCTCTCCGTCACCGCGCCGCATCCGACGATCAAGACTCTGAATCTCGCCGCCAATTCTATCCCTTCATGCTCGGGGTTGCCGCGCCTTTGCCGCCACCCGCGCCATCGGAAACTGTGTCAGAAAAACGCTATGGGTGCCACGGGCGAAGGCGAAGCCTTGCCCGTGCCCGAGGGCGTTGTGGAACGCACGGACAAGCCTCACGGCTTGGTCCGTGGCACACCGGGAGCGCAGATATGGGAACCCTGACAGGTGGTTGCTCTTGCCGGGATCATCAATGGGCGCTCACCTCTTGCGCGCCCTCAGCTCATCGACCAGGTTCTGGACCGTGCTCACGTGCACGCGCTCCCACGCGGCGGGGCTGGCGTTGGCGTTGTGTGCCGCCAGCATGCAGTTCTCCATCTGCCGCAGCGGGCTGTCCTGCGGCAGGGGTTCGTGCTCGAACACGTCCATGCCCGCGCCGGCTATCGCGCCCGTCTGGAGTGCTTCGACCAGCGCCGGCTCATCGACAAGCGGGCCGCGCGCCGTGTTTATCAGGTAGGCGGTGGGCTTCATAAGTGCCAGCTCGCGCGCGGCGATGATGTGGCGGCTGGTGGGGTTGAGCGTGCAGTTGAGGCTGACGAAATCGGCCTCTTCCAGCAGCCGGTCCTTGCCCATCATCTCGATGCCGGTCTCGCTCAGGAAATCCTCGGGCATCTCCAGGAGGTCGTTTCCGACGATGCGCATGCCGAAAGCCAGCGCCCGCCTGACCACGGCCTTGCCGATCCGGCCCGTGCCGATCACGCCCAGCGTACTCTCGCAGAGCGCCGGTCCCATCAGCTTCTCCCATCGGTCCGAGCGTATGATCCTGTCCAGGTCCACCAGGCGCCGGGCGAAGCACAGCATGTAGCCCAGGGCACAGTCGGCCACCGGGTCGGTGAATGCGCCGGGCGTGTTGCGCACGGCGATGCCGAGGCGCCCGGCGGCCTCCGAGTCAATGGAGTCTATGCCAGTTCCCCACTTGGAGATGACCACCAGGCGGGGGGCGGCCTTCATGACGCGCTCGGTGAACCGGTCGTCGCCGCAAAGGGCGCCGTCGATGTCCCCGACCAGGGGGATAAGGTCGGCCTCAGAGAGGCGTTCGTTGACCGGAGGGAGAACGAACTCGACCTCGTCGTCCCCGAAGAGGTGGGAGAAACGGTCGATAATCGGCTGCATGTAGAGGCAGGAAACCAGCACCTTGTAAGCCATCGGCTATCCTTTCTGGGGTTCGTCGCCCGCGGACGATGTAGTGCGTGATATGAAGAACTCCGCGATCTCGAAGTCCAGCTCATCGTCGATGTCGACGCTTTCGCGGCCGTCTATCTCAAAAAGCAGGGGCCTCTCGCCCACGCGCGTGCCGCGCGCTTCGATCAGGGGCCGAGTGAACATGTAGAGGTTTGAGTTCTCCTCGTAGAATGGGGCCAGGTCCTGCGTGTTGATGAGCTTGGACGGATCGTGATTGACCGGGCGCCCGTCGCCCCACCAGTAGCGCTTGGACATGCGCGTGACGCCCACGAGGCTGTCGTGGTCCGCGCTCGATACCATGGCCCGGACCGCCCGCTCGACGGTCTCGGCGCGCAGCATGGGATTGGTCGCGTGCGTCATGATGTACCAGTCCGCGGCGGCCTGCGTGACGTCGTGCAGCAGGATGTCGTTCATGCTCACGTGCCCGCCCCGCAGATGGGAGGGGCGCTCGATGAGCCGCACGCGGTCGCCGAACCGCGTGGAAACGCCCTCGGCGATCCGGGGCGCGTCAGTGTCCACGACGACCTGGTCGACGCTCCTGCATCGCAGCAGGGTTTCCAGGATGTGGCAGTAGAGGGGTTTGCCGGCGAGCTCCCGCCAGTTCTTCCCCGCCACTCGAACGCTGTGGCCGCCCATCGGTACGAGCGCGGCTATTCTCATGGCTTCATCCCTTGCAGATCTCCCGCAGCGGTCCATCGCAACACTGAATCCTAGTCCACATAGCCCAGGGCCCTCAAGCGGTCAATCACGTCTGCTTTCGCGGCCGGCTCTATCCCGGACATCTCGACGCCCGTCGCGAGGTAAGCACGCAAGGCCGCTTCCAGCTCGGCTGCAACCTCGCGGTACCGATCCCAGGGCAGGCCGGGAAGGGCCTTGTGCGGCAGGACCTTCATGCCGATGCCCTTCACGTAAGGCCGCAGCATGCCGAGGAGGTTGATGTTCTCGCGGGGGTCCCGTTCCAGGTCGAAAAGAAAGCGCCTGGTCGGCGGCTCCAACTCCAGCTCACGCCTCGGCTTCCCCAGGAGCGGGCGCACGAGATTCTTCAGCCGGTTCACGCGCCTCGCGCGCTTCTGCCTGCGAAGGGTGCGCGCCACCCCCTTCGGGTCGATCACCCGGGGAGAGTAGCTGTCGATTATCAGCTTGAACTGCGGTGTGCGGATTGCGGCGAAGATCGTCCCGTCGTCCACCGCCGTGCCGCAATAGGCAGTCAGGCCCGGGTCCGCTTCGGGGTCATCCATCATCGCCACCAGGCTCACGCCATCAATCGAAGCTGGCCCGTCGTCCACGCCCAGGACTTCCAGCAGCGTAGGCACGATGTCGATCGTGCGCACCATCCCGGCGGCCCTGACCGGCTCCCTCCCTGGCACCGCGAATAGGAGCGGGACGCGGAGGTTCTCCTCGTACATGTTCCCGTGCAGGAAGACGTCGTGCTCGCCGAGGGACTCCCCATGGTCGGCCGTGACGACGGCAACGGTGGCGTCGAGGTCGATGCGGGCGAACAGGCGCTCCAGTTCACCGTCCATGTAGGCCACGGCGCCGGCGTATGGGTGGACGCATGACGAGGCGTAAGGCTCGGGGGGGCAATAGCGCACGTGTGCGTCGAAGTAATGCAGCCACAGGAACCAGGGCCCGTCCCGGCCGTTGAGCCACGCCAGCGCATGATCCGTCAGCTCCGCGGCGCTCACCCTACTGTCCCCGACACCCTCGGCCAGACATTCGAAGCTGTCGAATCCGCGCGCGTACCCCATGTCCTCAGCGAGCAACGAGACGCTCGTGAAGCCCGCGCTCTGCACTCCGCAGCGCCCGAGCATCTCCGCCAGCAGCATCGGCCCGTCCGCCGTCAGCGGGCGGATGTACTCCTTGCCGAGAGCCACGCAACCCGTCCCGACCGGACCGCACCCCGACAGGATGGAGGCGACCGAGATCATCGTGGCGCCGAACGTGGAGACTGCCTGCTCGAAGACCGCCGACCGAGCGGCAAGCCGCCCCAGGAACGGGGTCGATGCGCGCGAATCCGGATTGTAGCAGCTCAAGTAATCCGGACGCACGCAGTCAAGCGTGACCAGTATCACGTTCTGCACGGGCGTTCCCCGTTCCGTCGACTGCTGGGCGCGAATTCACGGAGCCTCCGCGCAACCTCTGGGAAGACGGAGAAATGCTCATCTACGAATCGGTCGTAGGCTGCGATCACCTCTGGATCATGCTCATATGAGCTCCGCGTGGTGAAGTTGGCCAGCACGCTCTGAATCCAGTCCTTCTCCGGCCTCAGCCGCAGGAACTCGGCCAGCCTCAGCACGACGCCTTCATTGAACGCGTTCTCAAAGAAGTAGAAACACCTGTCAGGGTATCTCGCATGAAGCTCGAAGAACCAGAGCAACTCCTCTAGCACGCTCTCAAGCACCGCCCCCGGGTCGGCTCCCACCGCCAGGTTCTCGAACAGATCGGCATATCCGGACTTCAGGTTCGAGGCGGCACAGTCCAGAGGGTTTCGCACGGGCATCAAGAACCGGAGCTTCTCATTCCGCTCGAAGATCTGCTGCAAGGCCGCCTCGTTCCTGCGCATCAGCCTCGAGGTCTTCAATGATTCCTTCCAGAAGAGGCATTCGATATCTTTCTTGACCAGTTGCTCCCCATACCTGGCGCGGTAGGCCTGTTTCAGCCCTTCGCGGTCGAAGGCGTGCGAGAAGAGGATCGACCCACCGTGGCTTCCTCTCCTGCCGCCTGCGGAGATGTATATGGCACACTTCAGGAACGCCGCGAACTTCTCGTCGCTATAGTCGACCAGGAAGTTCAGCCTCCCATCCCCGAAGATACGCGACCCGGCGTGGTTGAGCACCTGGCAGTTCGGATGCAGTGCAAGGAGCGAGGCCGTAAGGGTCGTGAGGTTCCTGTAGGGCCCCAAGGCCAGGCAGACCGTTTTGACGCCCCGTGTGTCGACGTTCCGTGACAACAGCCTGCGGGCCGCCTGGCCGGGCATGCGCCTCAGCCTGCGGCCAAGTTGCCTCAAGTAAGCGTGGAGAGCGTACGGCGCGATCATCGCGATCTGCCCGTCGAACTGAGGTGCGGCGATGGCACTACCTGCTGGCGGTCAATCAGACAGTAAAGCGAATTATGCTGCTGTGCCACAAAGTAGTCAGATCTTCCTCGACTATTCTGTACCCCTTGCTCAAGACCATGTGCCTCATCTTTTCCGG
>CAZXDF010000180.1:0-6691 GCA_964639345.1 uncultured candidatus Brocadiaceae bacterium
CGGCCGCCGAGCGATGGCAGTCCGCCGCCGGCGGAAGCGATACGCCGGGACGAATAGCGTGGCCCTTTCCTTCGTCGCTCGCCATGCGTCGGTCCCTTGTCCGACTGGGTCCGGTTACGGCAAGCGCCAGCGGACCACTTCGCACCGGCAGTCCGTGCCCCACTGCGCTGTGCCGGCGTAGGAGTAGCAGGTCACCAGCGTCCCGTCGTCGGTTTGCACCGTCCCGCCGAATCCGCCCCCGCTCAGTTGCAGGATGGGCGTCTTGGTGTCCAGCATGATCCGGTCGCGCTCGAAGTCGAACCGGAACCCGTCCTCTGTCTCAACGCCGACCACCGCCTGCACGCCCAGGGGCGGCCTGCGCGGTGGAACCGGCGCGCGAAACGTGAAGGTGAAAAGCAGCCGGCCGTCCTGAAGCCGCAGGATCGAGTGAAACATCTCGCCGTAGTAGGATCCCAGTTCCTCCGGATACCAGTTGCTGCCTCCGTCCTTGGAACGGAAGAGCCTCAGCCACCCGTACTGATCCGACGGTTCGGTGAGGACGTTCCATCCCTCGGGCGGTCCGCAAAGCAGTTCGCCGATCCACGGCGCGCGCTCGCTGGTCGGGAGCGGGCTCCCGACAGGTATCTCCACCCCGGCGCGCGGCGGGTGAAGGTCGGGTTGCGGCTTGAGTAGCTGCGAAGTGTTCATGCGGGCGATGGCCAGCAGGTCGCCGCACGGGGCCTGCCAGAACACTGTCTCGTGGACAAAGGTGGCGCGGATGCCCGAGAAATCCACCCCGTGATACGTGCGCTTGAGACCCTTGTCCCAGGTCTTTCCGCCGTCGGTCGAGCGCCAGAGGTACTCCCTCCCGCCCTCCATGGAAACGCCGAAGACCAGAGTGCCGTCGCTAAGTTCGAGCACGTTGCGCCCGTGGCCGAGATACTGGGCGCCTTCGTTGTCCGGCACGTCCTCGTTGCGGACCTTGGTCGACTCCCACGTCCGGCCTCCGTCAGTGGAACGGTGCAGCAGGCCGTAGTCCACGCCCTCCTCGTTGCGAACCTCTCGACCTTGAAGATTTGCGCTGATGAACAGCGTGCCGTCCTTGAGCACAGAGAAATACGGCTCGCGGCCGGGCAGGGGCGTGACCGTGCGCGGGCCCCAGGTCTTCCCGTCGTCGGTCGACCGCCACAGGACAATCTCCTCCTCCAGCATGTTATCTGGCCGGGTGACGCCGGCGAAGGCCACCACCAGGATATCGCCGTCTGGAAGCCTGACGATGTGGGGCTTGTAGTCGCCCGTCTTGCCTAGGGGAATCCGTTCGCACGGGATGGGGCCTGTCAGGTTCTTGGGGTTCCGAATCTTGATTTGATCAGGTACGGCGGTGCCTTTTCCAGGCGCGGGCCGCTTGCCTTCAGAACGCGCCAAGAGGTCTTCCAGTGTTCCGTCGACGAAGTAGATGCGCACCTCCGCCGTGCCGCTGCCGCCCGGCGGGATGTCTCCGAAGCCCACTCCGAGGTCCGTGCAGGGGCTGGTCTCGTTGCCGCCGAGCACCAGGGCATGGGGCGAGACGATTCCCACCGTGCAGGGCGCCCCGTCGACCTCCGTCGTGACCGCGCGCAACGGGTTGGCCACCTGGTCCGGCGGGTGCCATGTTGTCGGCACGCCATCGGCAAGCAGGGCGTCTCTAAGGGCTTTGCCCTTCGGGCTGAAGGCCCGCGCTTCAGCGAACCCGATCACTTCGCCAAGAGAGCCGAAGCTCTTGAAACCATCGTCGGTGTGAACGTACGTCTCCTGCGGGAACGGGGTGTGTTTATGAACCAGATCGACCCACGCGTAAAGATCGCCCCACATCAGGTTGCTGTTGTTCTTCAACGTGAATCGGAGCGCGATCTCATCCGTGCCGATTAGCTCGGCCTCTCCCTCAAAGACCCCATTGAGGCGCTCGCGGCCGAGCGGGTCGGCCGGCGTGCCATCCTCGAGCGAGGCAGTCGGCATGTCGGAAGGGCCTTCGATGCGCCAGGCGCCGGGCTTCGCCATCGTCCAACGCATGCCCTGTGGGAAAGAGAACGCGCCGGGCCGCGTAAGGATGGAGCAGATGGCCTCCGGGGCCTGGATGGTCCACCACGCATCCGGCAGGCGGTCCCACCGGGCCACGATCAGGTGGTCCATGCACCCCGGTCCGCCGAGGACTTTTCCCCCAACCCCTTTGCCCAGGAGCCCGCTCACCGGGTATATCTCCACAGCGCCCATTCTCCAGCCTCCCTTCCCGGCCGCCGCAAGCGGCGAGTGTGATTCGGCGCGCGAAACTGTCGGTTCGAGCCGGCAGCGCACGCGAGATTCATTGGGGCAATGGTAGTCCGTCCTTTCCCGTCCGTCAAAGGTCGGGGGCCTCCGCTTGCGAAACACAGAAGCGACTGCAATGCCCACGAAACGCGCCGGCCGGCCGGAGGTTTGCAAGCGAGCGATGGCCGGAGTAGACTGCCTTTCTCAAGAAGAGAGTATGCGAGGAGACAGCATGTCTGAGAAGCGCGCAAGTGATGACGCCGCCGTCTCGGTTGAGAACGAGGCCCTGAGGATCACCGTCCGCAGAGACAGCGGTGAGTACGAGATACTCCACCAACCCACAGGCCGGACCTGGATGGGCCCGAGCGGGCGCCTCTGTTCGCTGACGCTCATTCCGGAGGACGGAAGGGCGAAGAGCGGCTACGAGACGGACCGTGCGAACCTGGTGGTGAAGGAGTTTGAGCGAATCGCGGCCGGGCAAAGCAGTATAAGGGCCGTCTATCTGCCCGAACGGCGCGCCATCCGCGACACGACGCTGAGACTCGAGTTCAGCCTGACGCTGCTGGGGACGGACTGCGTGGAGCTGGGTTACAGCGTGCTCGCGGAGGACCCATCGTGGTCCATCCATTCGGTGAGGATCGTCGATGACGCGCTCGCGATCGCGGACGCGGGCGACTACGCCATCGCACCCGTCTACCAGGGGGAGGCCATACCCGTCGGATCGCGCTTCTCCTATCAGCCCGAGGACAGGAAACCCACGGTGCTGACGAGCGACATGGTGGGGACCTACCCGGGCATGAGCCTCTGGAACATGGCCATGTTCGCCCTGGTGAAGGGCGGCTCGACCGCCCTCATCACGTGGGACGATCCGAGCGTCGAGCCGGGCCTGAGCGGCCGAGACGATGGCGCCGGGGGGCCGGAGATTACCTCGACGGTCATCTTACACCGTCGGGCGAGCGCCGTTAGGATTCATTTCCTCGAGGGCGCAGGCTACGTCGAGGCGGCGAAATACTACCGCGGGATTGCGAAGGCACGCGGCTTCTGCGTCCCCCTCAAGGAGAGGATGAAGGGCCGCCCGACGCTCGAGAAGAACATCGGCGCCCTGCGGTTCACCGTTGCCCCGAAGTGGGGGCGTGAGAAGGGATCGGGTTGGGCCCCGTTCCTGGCGGACGGTGAACGGCGCGTCGACTACAGCTTTGATGAGATCGCGGACGTGGCGGAGCACCTCAAGAAGGACCTGGGAATCGAGAAGGCGCTTGTGCTGGTCAAAGCCTGGAGCCGGCGGGGCTATGACATGGATTACCCGGACGTGCTGCCGGCGGCGCCGGAATGCGGTGGGAACGACGGGCTGGCGCGGGCGTCGGAGCGCGTGCAAGGGCTCGGCTGGCTGTTCGGGGTCCACGACAACTCCGTGATCCTGTTCAAATCGGCGCTCTCGACCGATCCTGCCGACGCCCTTGTGCGGGACGATGGCACACCGGTCGAAGGGGGTGTCGGCGCAATCGACTGGCAGATGTATCACTGCTGCCCGGCGTGCATGTTGAAGTATGTCGGAAGGAACTATCCCAGGTTCAGAGAGCTTTTCCAACTGAACTACATCTACGCGGACCAGATAGCGGCCATGCCTATCGCTGAATGCTTCAGCCCTCGGCATCCCCTCTCGCACCAGGCGGCCATCGAGACCTATCGCGAACTGGTGGAGTTCATGCGGTCGCAGATTCCGATGGTCAGCAGCGAGATCGCGGACGAGTGGGCGGTCCCCCTGTTCGACACCATGGGGATTGCCGTCGGCAAGGTGCATGACTACGCCTATTCCATCCCGCTGTTCGAGCTGGTCTACCGCGAATGCGTAAACCTGGAGCCTGGGTCCTGGGGCACGCTTTACTTCCAGCACATAGTCAACCACATCTCGATGGGGCGCATTCCCTACCTCCCATACCCACGCAGAGACTACCTCCGGGAAGGGGTTCGGGTCGAACCCAGGCTCGGTCTCCCGCTGGAGTATTGGTGGGTGGCGGACTATACGGAGGAAAATGTCTTCTTGCGGGGCGACCGCGGGTGGGGCGAAGGGCTGAGCTGGTACGACCGGCTGGTCAAGAACGTCTACGAGGTTGCCTCCCCGCTGAACGAGATGACGGCGCTCGTGCAGATGACCGGGCACGAGTACCTGACAGAGGACCGGAAGGTGGGAAAGGTCTCGTTCGGAAACGGCATCAGCATCGTCGTCAACAGAGGCGAGGACGATTATGAGCAGCAGGGGACGCTGCTTCGCACTGCAAGTGCCTTTGGTGGCACAGGACAACGAGGCGAGGACGATCATGAGCAGCGGGGGACGCTGCTTCGCACTGCAAGTACCTTTGGTGGCACAGGACAACGAGGCGAGGGCGATCATGAGCAGCGGGGGACGCTGCTTCCGTCGCAGGGCTTTCTGGCGGCCGGCCCGACCTTTACGGCTTTCTACGCCACTCGCCACGAGGGGATCGAATACCCCGGCGGGGCGCTTTTCACCATCCGCAGCCTCGACGGCAAACCGATTGCCGATAGCCGCCGCGTGAGGGTCTATCACGGATTCGGCGCGCCGGAGATAAAGATCAGCAACCGGGTTTTCCAGGTCGATCGCGAAGCTATTCTGGACGTTGCAGCAAGCTGATCCGCCCGCGGCGCTTCTGGCGGCCGGTTTCCATGGCACCGGGTTCAGGGTTCGAGGGCGAGCCGGGCGAAGTCGAGCGTCACGAAGGGCTCGAGGCGCGGTGAACGCTCCCGCAGGTAGATGGCGAATTCGTTGGCGCCTCGCCTGACCCACTCCGCCGGAACGTCGAAGTGGAACTCCCGGTTGGAATACAGGGTCTGCCCGAGGTAGGACTCCTCCCGCGGCGGGAGCGGCCGCCCGTTCCACTGGAAGTCGATGACGTCCTCGGGGAACAGGTCCACGATGTTGATCCACAGTTCGGCGCTGGCCTCGGGGAAGGCGGCGAGATCGTCCGCCACATCGAACGTGACGCTCTGGCCGATGCCGTCGACGGCGGGAGTGATCATGAGCGGGCGTTGCCCGCACCAGGAGGCATGGGAGCGGCGCGCGGGGAGTTCCTTGTCGAGAGTGTACGCCTTCTTCTTGCCCGCCAGACTTTCGGGGTCGGCGAGTTCGCGCGTGAACCCGTAACCCAGGTAGTGCGTGCCCTCCTCCTGAGCCGGGCTGTAGTAGTGCGGCATCTCGTAGAAGAAGTTCCACAGCTCGATGCCGCTCGCGCCCTTCTGATAGGCCCGGTGGGCCGCCGCGCGGATCTGTTCGAGCTTATGCTGCGGCGTCGGTTCGGGCTGCACGCCGTGCAGCGACCGCGACCACGCCCAGCCCCCCATCACGCCGTTGTTGAGGCACGCAAGGGCCGGGATCCCGCTTTCCCGCGCCAGCGACCCGATGTCCTCCCACGGCGTGCTGAAGGGCATGTAGCCGCCGCCGATCACGCACATGTCCAGCAGGCCCTCGGCGAACCAGGTCCGCAGGTCGATGCCGAGGCGGGCGGAGAGCTCGACGGTGCCGGGCAGGCGCGCGGAAAAGATTATGGGCCGGCCGCGCCGCCGCGCCTCCTCGTCGATCATCCCTCGCAGCTTGCGGACAAAGGCCGTCATCACGCGCCGGTGCGCCCAGGCCGTCCCGTGGGGGAAGAAAAAGGGGAATCGCATGAAATCTATCTCGAACCCGTCGATGTCATACTTGCCGACGGCCTCGGCCGCCAGCGCGAACAGCATCTCACGCACCGGGGCATGGAGGTGGTTGGGGGCGTTGGCCTCCACCGACTCAAAGCTCCACTGGGGCGCCGGCGCTTTCGGGTCGCCGATCAGCCACTCGGGGTGGTCCTTCTTCCACTGAGGCGTGTAGTAATAGGCCTCTATGAAGCCGATCTTGGGCTTCTTGGTGGGCGCTTCGATGTTGCTGTACTGGCCCACCCGGTCGTGCAGATCGTTCATGCGCATGCGCGTCCAGAAGTCGATGCCGGCTTCGTGGGCGCCGTTGCACATCACGGCGATCGGATCGTGCCCCTGCTCGATGAGCCGGTTGGTGCCCTCGTGCATCCGAAGGCCGGCGGACTCGTGCATGACGGCGATGTGGTCGCCGATCTTCTGGTAAACGGCCGAGTCGTGCGTGCACCCGCCGGCATGGTGAAGGCCGTAGGCGTAGACGTCTATGCCCGAGTCGCGGATGGGGTCGATTGACGCGCTCAGCAGCCCCTCCGGCGTCGGCGGCCATGGCATCCGTGCCAGCGGATCGCCGATGTCCTGGAGAATGACGCGGATATCCTCGGGGCGTTTTGCCTGATGTCCTGTGCTCATGAGTGCTCTACCTCCTTGTCCCAAACCGGCTGCCCGCGGGGTGACCAAGAGAACCTTTCACGGCCACGGCAGCTCTTCCAGCTCGATCCTCTCGCCGCCG
>CAZXDF010000181.1:0-4825 GCA_964639345.1 uncultured candidatus Brocadiaceae bacterium
CCGACATTTCCCATTTACCAGTTTCGGTCAGGCTTTCCTGCCGATTGTTCGTAGTGTACGGGGCTCCATGTGTGTTGTCAAACCTTGAAGACGGCCTTTTCCTGCGACGCATGGTCATCTCAGCATCCTTGTGGGGCGCGCAATCGGTCGGCAAGCGGCGTCTGACGGCCCTGTCGGCAGACCTCCGCTGCTGAATCCCTTGCCTGCGGTCCATATGTCGTGCCAGCGCCTCCGCGCGTCACGTGGGGACCGGGGCCAAGCGCTGGATGCGGGCCAGGATGGCAGCGAACAGCTCCCTGGGTACCGCGACTTCGGCGAGCTGGAAGATCACGTAGCGCGAGTGCCGTACCACCTTGGCCCCAATCTTCACCAGCTTCTCCCTGAGGGTTGTCAGCGACCAGTGCCTTATGCTCCTGGGCAGCACAAGCCGCCTGAGGAAGTTCGCCAGGTTGTAGGCGAGCACGAACAACTGCAGCCGCACCGCGTTGTCCTTGAACTCACGGCACGAGAGCCGGGTCCACTTCACCGCGTTCTTCCCCTCCTCGATCCACTGTTCGGCCGTGCCCCGCTGGTTGTAGAAACCCACTACGTTCTTTGACCACCAGGTCAAGTTGGTCACGATGAACCCCACGCGCGGGAATAGCTCCCCCAAGTGCCACTCCACCTTGGCTACTACGCGCCGCGTTTTCTGCCAGCTTCCCGCCTGATAGCGGAAGCTGTGGTAGAAGACCTTCGGCTCGCGCGATGGCCGGCCAACAGGACGCCTCAGCAGATGATTCACCGCCTCGTAGAGGACCTTGTTGCCTGGCAGGCGGATCGCATACCAGTAGCCCTCACCCTCCACGTAGCGATACAACTCGGGATCAGCAAACGCGGCATCCCCGCGGAAGAACTTGGAAATGCTCAGACCACCGTACCGCAGTACAATCGGCTCCAGAAGCACCTTCCAGTCCCTGGCGCTGTGCGCGTTGCCTTCCCGAAGCATCGCGCCCTCTACATCTCCGTGCTGGTTGAAGCAGAACAGAGGATGGTAGCACGTGCAGCCGAAGTAGCCATTGTAGGCCGAGCCTTCCTGCCTCCCATATGTCGGGCTCTCGGAACTGTCCATGTCCAGCACGAGGTGATTCAAGCCGGTCCGGCTGTGCACCGCATCGACCCAGGCGCCGCACACAGATGACAGCGCCTCAAGATTCTCCTCGGTCGGCAAGAACTCCGTCTCGAACCGTGCCATCTCACTGGTGGAGGCACCCAACCTCCTTTCGGCTCTGCCACCGATCACTCGCCGCAGGGCAGGGTCGATACGAAGGTAGTCCGCGTCATTGGTGTCCTCGTATCCGGCCAGTCGACCGTAGATTCCCTGCCGGAACAGAGCGAGCATGCTGTGCTGTGTGTTCTTGCCCCTGCGAGCATCCACCAGCTCATGGGCAGCAGCCCGCGTCAATCCGAACTGCTCATCCAACTCCCGGTACGCCAACAACCCAGCGTCGCTTGTGATCTTCGCGCCATGGAATTCCAGCTTCAGACGTCTGTCAAATCTCAGTCTCAAAGCCGCATTTCCGGCCTCACCCATTGGATTCTCCAGCTTCGTGTGGCTACAATTTCCTCAGAACGTCTCTCGAGCAGCTATCATACACTCTCCCGCTCGTGGAGCCTATCGGTACCTGGGAAATCCGGGCTAAGAGCCGCGCAAGGCTCTACCCTACCGAAGGTCCTCTTCGTCGCTCCTGCGTCGGGAAGACGCTCGAGGGAAGGGGTCTGGGAATTCCTGTGGGCCGCCCGGGTCTGCGCAGCGGGTGCTCTTCCCTCTTCCGTCGCGGGCCTTATCGCAATAAGATGGCCGGGCCAGCCGCTCGCCCTGCGCTTGGCAGCGGCGTGCTCACAGTTGGTGACGGAAGCACAGCATCCCCCGCTTGTCACGCGTCGCATCCGGAGAGTCGTGCTCAAAGACAATCAGAATGCCGCGATAACCGGCCGGTGCCCGTGTCAGGCAGCCGCTGGCCTATTCTACGATAATGTGATCCCCTTGCTGTTTGAGGACATAGGTTCTCCCTTCCGGCACAGCTTCGAGCTCGACCGTCGTTCCTGGCCGGGCCTCGACCCTCACCGTCTCCTTGCCACCGCCCTGTTTGAAAGCGCGGACCACAGCACGGTCCTCAAGCCGGAGGCCCGACCACACCACGCCGTCGTCTTGCTCGGCGGGGATATCGGTGCACATGATCTCACCGCCGTCGAGGAACTCGCGATACGCCAGCATCTCGTCGTAGACGGCCACCGCGTCCTGGACTTCGTTCAGCACGAGTTCCTCGTAGCCAGACCGTTCGGGGTTGAATATCTGCATTCCGTCTACGCCCCGAAGCCACATGTGCCGAAGCGACTCCCGGTAACGCTCCCGCGACATGATCGGGATCTCGGGGTCCATGTCGTCCGGGCACCAGCGGTCTACCCACGGGATGCAGTCCTTCTCGGGGGCATACTTCAGGAGATTGGCGGCGTCCGCCGAAACCTCCCTGAGGAGCAGGTGGAAGTAATACTGGTCCACGTGTTCCCTGTCCAGCGGCCAGTCCTCCTTCCAAAAATGGAAGAAGACGGTGTTGCCGTAGGCGACCGGATTGGTGGCCGTGAACATTGAAGGCGTGCTGGGCGGTAGCACGCGGTTCTCCCATGTCAGGACCGGATGATCCGCCGTTGAATAGACGACGTTCCAGTTGGTAACCGAGCATTCGGGGAACACCTCGAGGACCGGCGCCGCGAGGTAGGCGCCAAGCAGCTGCAGGTACTGGCGCCAGCAGTAGTCGCGGAAGTCCTTCTCACTGGCAAGCACCCAGGCTTTGAGCTGCTTGCGGCAGCGGGCGCAATGCATCGCTTGCTCGTAGATGTCCTCCCCGTAAAGCGGGTCGCCCTCCCAATCCAGCCAGACTGCGTCCACCGTGACGCCAGCGTCCTTGTACTTCTGCAGCGTCCCGCGGACCTTGTCGGAGTTGACGGCCCAGCCGAGGTAGACGTTCAAGCACGGGCGGATATGTCCCTCCGGTTCGTAGCCGTCATCGAACTGGTGAGCCCACAGCTCCGGATCGCCGGCCTCGCGCGCCGGCCACGGGCCGCCGCGCCCCTCGACCATGATGACCGGACTGCCTGCTTCCTGAAGCGCCAGCGCGGTCGGGATCATCTTCTCATCAAGCACAATGTGCTGCGTCAGCCCACGGTCGAGCAGCATTCGGATCCTCTGGTGCGGCAAAGGGTCCAAGCCAATCCCCTCACCATTGTAGAACATGATCATCGGCCAACGGCCGCCGCGCTCGTGTTCCAGCGGGGGAACGCGCTTCTCGATCTCCTCCACGAGAACTCCCCTGCGCCGAGGCTCCTGCGGCCTCGCATAGAGGGGCGGTGCAGCCCAAGCAGCCAAGACCAGAGCCACAATCCCCACCAACACCGAAAGCGCGACCCAGTCCATCGCTCTCCTCCCCCGGCAAACACTCCCTCGATCAACTCCTGCTGCCGACATTCCAGGCGTATCGCTTGCCATTCTACATCAGAAGGCCGGTGCTTCCGTCATTGCCTGTTAGACCCTTGCCCATAAGCGCCTCCCATGCTACAACGTGTGCCAGGATACTGCAATACCTGACCTCGGTTTCGGGGCCATGGCCGCTCTTCTCTCTTTCGTGGCGGTCTGATCGGAGTAAGATGGCGGCGTCAGGCGCTTGGCAGCGGCACGCCAACGGTTGGTGACGGAAGCACCTCACAAGGGCGTCCGGTCCGACGTCTTGGAGCAGCGCCGCGCCCTCACAGCGCGGCCCATCGGAGCCGGCAGAGCCACAGCCCCGAGCGGTTCAGCGTCTGCGGGTCTTCGATGCCCGCGGAACTCATGTAGGTCGCCCCGTCGATCTCGATCAGCTCCGGCGCGTGGGTCAGCAGCGTGGTGATCCTATGCTCCGGGAAGAACCGCCGCGGGTCGTCGCTCACCACCACGAACGTCTCGTAGTAGTGCCGATGCGCGAAGCACACCAGGAGGTAATGGAGGCCCCCCCGCGCGCAGACGAACGGGCTCTCGAAGATGCCGAAGTGCGATGGCGCCCCCTCCAACGCCTCCACGTAGCAGGGCTCCTCCCCCTTCCAGGTCCTCAGGTCATCGCTGCTGGCCAGCCCCACCGTGTGGCGGCCCTCCGCGTCGGCGCCGGCGAAGTACTGGAGGAACGTCCCGTCCTCCTGGCGGATGATGCAGGGGTCCCGATGGTCCGCCACGCCGAAGACACGCCTGTCCCGCCAGGGGGTCGCATCAGGCACGTTCGTCCAGCGCGCCAGGTCCTCGCTGACGTAGATGCCGGTGGCGCGCTCGTCTTCGTGCGGCCCCTCGGCCAGGAACATCCAGTACATGCCCGCGTGCTCCAGCACGAAGGGTGCGCCGTAGTGCCAGCCCTGCTCGGAGCCGTCCATTGCCGCCGGCAGCCTGACCCAGGGCCCCGCGATGCTCTCGGCCACGGCGTGGCCGATCCGGCAGGCCTGGCCGGGGCGGTAGAGGTGGTCGTGCATGAGCTTCAGCAGCGTGCGCACGAAGGGCTCGGCGGAGGGCTCGAGCTGGTCCGAGACCAGCTTCAGGGCCTCGTTTCTGGTAAGGGCGGGATTTTCGATCCCGATGAAATGGACGCCCCCCTGGCGGTCGCGGATGAGGGAGTGGTCGTTGACCAGCCAGGCGTTCGGGTGCTCGGGGTCGGGTTCGTAGGCCAGGCGCAGCGGCCCGTCGATCAGCGGCACCTCCAGGTTCGGCCAGCGCGCCAGCGCCTCTTCGATCATCGCGATCCTTATCGTTTCGCCTTGCGGGAACATGAGC
>CAZXDF010000182.1:0-3272 GCA_964639345.1 uncultured candidatus Brocadiaceae bacterium
CGAATCGAGCCGGTGGCATCGCGGCAAGTTCCAGACCGGCCGAATCCCGAAGGCCCGCCTCGCACAACTGCAGAAGGCGCTCCGCGACCGCGAATACATTCACCTGCCCGACCTCATCGCCCGCGGCCCCGACACGTTCGACGCCCTCTGCTACGCGGAGAGCTGGTCGCTGGTCTACTTCTTCGTCAGGGCCGACAACGGCCGGGGCTCCGCCAAGTTCAGCGATTACTTCCGCGCGCTCCGGGCCGGTGCCAAACACGATGCGGCCCTGAAGAAGCACCTGACGGCCAACGTTCCCCGGCTCGAACGCCGATGGAAGAAGTTCATCAAGGGGCTTAAGCCGCCTGACGGCAACTAGTTCCCGCCCTTCTTCGATGGGAAGTCGGGCGGCAGCCACACAGGCAGGTCCTTGATCGACGCCCTCGCCTTCTCGGACGTCGGTACGCCCCACGCCTCGTAGAACGGGCCGAGATTCCGGCCGGCCGTTCGCGAGAACGTGACAAGCCACAGGTCGCGCTTCTCTGCGTCGGTCCTCGGGCGCTTCCCTGCAGGCAGCTTGTCGTACGCCGCGAACACCTTCTTATACGTTTCCCAGCCAAACGCTTCCTGGAGTTGAACGTACATCGTGAGCGCAAGGAAAGGGTCGCTCTTCCATTTGTCGAAGGGGGCGCCCGCGGCGAGGTGCTTCCGTGTCATCTCCTTTCGCGACTCTGGCGTGTAGGTGGCGAGCACCAGGCCTCTGATGCCACTGCACCGCTCGCCGATGTAGAGAGAGAACAAGTTGCAGGTGACCTCGCCCGTGCCACCGAACGTCCATTCAGGGCGCTGGCGGTTGTGGCCCATCTCGTGGAAGTGGCCCCAACTCCCCTTGTCGAGCAGTTTGCTGAGGTCTGTCCCGAATTCGGCGGCGTCGAGATGCGTCATAATCGGATAGCCGGCGTGCATGTAGCCGTTGCTGATCTGCACGTCGGCAACGTATCGCTCCGGCCGGCTCCGCTGCCCTAGCGGCCGCGCGAGCAGCGTGTCGCAGGCGTCCATCACGCTCACCCAAAACTCCATCAGCGCGACCGGGTTGCCAAGCTTGCGGGCCTCCTTCGACGGCACGGTCAAGATGACCTTGCCCGTTTCGAGTTCGGCCCAGGGAGCAGGCCGTTTGCGGATAGTCTCGCGCCACTCTTGCGGCGTAGTGACTCCGAGGATAAAGCGCGGCGCCTCGACCGCGCCCTTGATGGTCACGTCGATCGTGCCGAGCGGACAGTTGGCCGGCACGTCGATGTACACGAGTCCGCCGAAAGCATTTGCGGCTTTCGTTGCCGGAGAGTTGATCGGAAATGCGCGGGCGATCTCGGGCGCCCGACTCCATTTGCTGTGTTGCCAGATCCCGTCGACGTGGCAGCCGACGCGGACATGAAGCCCCTTCGCGGCGGCGGCCGCCGGCACGCGCACGTCGATGATCTCGCCCGGCGCGGCGTAGAGCCCGGTGCTGTGCCAGTTGGGGATGGCCGTGTTGATCTTGAGGGTCCGCTCGACCCGCGGCGCCTTGGCGGGCACGGCGCCGGGGAAGAGGTCGCCCGACGGATGCGCCTTGACCTTCTCTGCCGGCATGTTGCGGATATCGTGGACGTCCATCGCGAGCGCGAGCCGGGCGATCGGGTGGTCCACCGTGAGCGGCCGGTTCGGCCCGGCGACGGCGTCCTTCGCGTGCTGTTTCCGAAGGAGCTGCAGCCGCGGGCGCAGGATGGTGTCGCGCGCGAACAGCGAATTGCTGGCGTGTGTCACGCTCCACGAGGCCTGGCTTAACTGCTGCTTATTCAGTTGGTTGCCGCCGCGCCGATGGGCCTCGACGGCGTCGAGAGCCCTCCCCGCGTGGATCAGTGGCGACGGCTTGAGGCCCGCTGCAAATCCGAGTCTCGACGTCCGCGCAAGTCCGCCGCCCGTCCATACGAGCCCCGCGGGCGCAACGATATGGTTGCTGCCGAACTCGCCGGTCAGAGACTTACCCGGGTTGAGCTGCAGCCAGCCCCAGGCGCACTCGGCGCCGAGATAGCCGCCGCCCTTGCGGATGAAGCCGGCCACGGCCGCGGCCTCCTCGCGGCTGTACGCCGACGCCGCGTTCGTCACGAGCACGTCAAAACCCTTGAGCTTCTTCGTCCAGTTCGGGCCGCCGATTGCTGTTGCCGTGATGCCGTTGCGCTTCAGGAACCGGATCATGTCCGGCGGGCTGTGGACGGCCACCCGCGGCTTGTCCTTGCCAGAGAGCCAACGGACGGAGTTGAGCATCAGCCGCGACGTCTGGCCGACCGCCAGTTCCCCCTTCATGAGGAAGCTGCTATGCCCGAGCGCCACGATGCGGCCCTTCTCCAGCCTCGAGGCAGCGACGGCCGATTGCTGGATCGGCCCGTTCGAGTTGCCCGCAATCACAGTGAAGGCATCGTCGCCGAACACGCACAACATGCCCGGCCAGCCGGGGGCGGCCACTTCCCGGACGCCCTTGAGCAAGGCCTTCAGGTCGTCGGGCCTGGCCGCCGCCGCTGGTGCGAATAGCCCGAGCGAGAGAGCCGCAGCGATAAGACACAACGAGATCGGTTTCATGTGATTCCCTTCACAGTGGTTACGTCGTAGATCGAGGACGCGCCCGGACGCGCTCCCGCCTGCCTCTGCCGTCGTGAAATGCAGTATACCGCCTGGCGCTCGCATGTGCAAACGGCCTTGCAGGGGGGGCGTGCCCCGCCCGCGAGACCGACCGCATGGCTCCCGCCGCCCTCGCGCGCCTTCCCGCTGCTGACAGCGCATATACTATAGGGGCCGCTATAGTAGTCAGCCCCGCCCGCCAGTTCGCAATACTATAGCACACACTATAGCAGCACGCGGCAGGGAGCCGCTTGCTCAGTGGCCCGCGCAGCGCCGGCCCCATTGATCGCGCGGGCGCACCGCCGGGCGCAGCGGCTCCCGGCCTGCAGTTCATCCGGGCCAGGAGCGCATCCTCGCCCCATAGCGAGGCCCGCAGGGGCTCGGGGACGCAAAGAATGCGACTCATCTCAAGAAGTCACAAGGCCGTGACGGGCCTCCTGGGGCCTCTGAGAGGAGGGGGCTGTGGCAACTGGCCGTACGGGCCACCGCCCTATTTTCCGAGGTGGGGTATCCCCTTGACTCAGGTTACCCCAAGATGTAGTGTTGCGGGTTATGGAGGCCTATCCGCGGACATTGGCCGAGTTGGAGGCCCGCTTCAGCACGGAAGACGCCTGCCGTGAGTATCTCGCTCGACTGCGGTG
>CAZXDF010000183.1:0-6521 GCA_964639345.1 uncultured candidatus Brocadiaceae bacterium
AGGACTAAGCATGAAGGTAGCAGTCGGTTCGGACCACCGCGGCAGGCACTATAAGGACATGGTCAAGGCGCAGCTCGAAAGGCTCGGCCATGCGGTTCTCGACATGGGCACGAACGGCGAGGAGTCGGTCGACTATCCCGACCACGCCCAGATGGTGGCCCGGTCGGTGGCCGGAGGAGAAAGCGAGCGGGGGATTCTGATCTGCTCAACCGGGATCGGCATGTCCATGGCAGCCAACCGGCTGAAGGGCGTACGGGCCGCCCTGTGCATGAACAAGGAGATGGCGCACATTTCCCGCCGCCACAATAACGCCAATGTGCTGTGCCTGGGGCAGGACGTGGTCACGGAGCAGGACGTGCCGGGCATCGTGAGCGAGTGGCTTTCCACCGAGTTCGAGGGTGGCCGCCACGTGCGTCGCGTCAACAAGCTCGACCAGGTGTGACGCGGCCGGAGAGCAAGGGGCAGAAATCGTCGTGCGGCTGGCCGGACGAGCGCGACAGCCCGCGCGGCCCGGCCATTCGCCCATGTGGAGGAGTTGCCGCTTGCGCGCAGGGAGATTGAAACGGGGGGGGCGATTTGGGATATAAAGCACGTACTGGCGCGCTTGCGCCGTGAGCCGCTGACTTAGGGAAAGGGGGAGCGAAATGAATCCCCGCCTTGAGATCTTGGTCGGCATACAGGCCGGAGACGAGCACGAGATTCCCCCGCACGAGACCGGGGGGGCCGTGGTACTGGGGCGCAGCGTCGGGTGCGAGATCCACGTGACCGACACCCAGCTTTCGCGCCGCCACTGCAGGTTCAGCTTCGAGGGCGGCTTCGTCCAGGTCGAGGATCTCAAGAGCAGGAACGGCACCCGTGTCAACGGCCGGTACATCCGGGAGAAGACGGAGCTGCATCACGGCGACAAAGTCCGAGCAGGGGGGGTCGAGCTGAAGGTGAAGTATAAGGAGGAGGAGCCGGAGCGCAAGCCCGGTACGGCCCCGGCTGCGGCGCTGGCGGCCACAAGAGCACCCCATGAACCGGCTCCCATGAGCGAGGAAATCAGCGTTCCGGGCTACGTCCTGGAAGGCCTCATCAGGGAAGGCGTGACCTCCCGCACCTACCGCGTTCACAAGACCGACGCGGAAGCGCCCCTGGCCCTGAAGTTCATCGTGCCGGACGTCCTCATCAGCCCGGAGGAGAGGGCGCGCTTCCTGCGCGGGGCGCGCCATGCCGCCGGGTTGGACCATCGCCATCTCGTCAGGGTCCTGGAAGTCGGCAGTCACGAGGAGGTCCCGTACATGGTCATGGAGTACGTGGAAGGGGAGGACCTCGAACGCAGACTCGCCGAGGCGGGGCGACCTTTGAAGGTGGCCAGCGCAACCTCGATGGGCCTGCAGATCCTTTCCGCCCTGCACTATATCTATGAGCGGCAACTCGTGCTTCGGTCGGTTCGGCCCGACAATGTGATCGCCGTTCCGGGCTCCGGGGTCAGGCTGACCGACTACGATCTTCTCAAGGCGCTTCCGGGAGAGGATGAGAAGGAGGTCACGCGGCTCCTGGAGGACGATGTGTTCGTAGCCCCCGAGTTCGCCCCGCCCGAGATGATCACCCGCCCGTTCCTGGCGGATCAAAGGGCGGACGTCTTCGGGGCGGCTGCCTGCCTCTACTTCATGCTCACGCTGAAGGCCCCATTTTCCGGGGCACTGCCGGGGACGCATCCCCACCTGGCCTTCAAACGCGAGTTCAAAGACCCCCAGTCGTTGAATCCCAAGATTCCGGACGCCGTGCGTGACGTCATCGTGACGGGCATGAGCAACCATGTCGACAAGCGCTACTCGACGCCCCAGGAGATGCACGAGGCCCTCAAGGAGGCTGCCCAGGGCCTCTGAAGGACTCTGGAGAAGACCATGTCATCCGAACCCCACGTGCCCAGGGCCAAGTTCTGCGTGCTGGAAGGCCCGAACAAGGGCGCAGAGGTCCTTCTTGTCGACCCCCCGCCCCGTCCCCTGGAGGGCGATTGCATCGCCACCATCGGCCGGGGCGAAGAGAACGATCTGCAGCTCAAGGACCGGAGCGTCTCGCGCGAGCACGTGCGCATCGAATACGACGGGCATTACTTCTGGATCGTGGACTGCGGAAGCTCCAACGGCACTCTGGTCAATAACGAGCGAATCGGCCGCTACATGCTCTATGACGGTGATGTGGTGTGCATGGGACACGTGAGGATTCAGTTTCGCGCTATACCCCCTCCCGCCGGCCCTTGACTGCCCCGCCCGCGCGCCCTTGACTGCCGCAGGAAAACATGTAGAATAGTGCCCACAGTGCGGGACTATGCGGACAGCAAGGCTGGCGCTCGTCCTCGCGCTTGGTTCAGCGTAGGCGAGAAGTGTGCGTGAGGCGGTGATTTTTCTTCGATGGCAAAGATTACCGTGAAGTCTAACGAGCCGATAAAGGAAGCCCTGCGTCGATTCAAAAAGATTTGCGATAAGGAAGGCATCCTCAACCGCACCAAGCGGGGACGGCGCTTCGAGAAACCTTCGCAGCGCAGGCGGCGGGAGGAGATGGACAGGCTCAAGACGATCCGCAAGGCCCAGAAGGCGGCGGGCGAGGGATTGGCGGCGCGCTGAGATGCGCCGCGTGCCGCAGTGGCGCCTTGAAAGCGAATCCATTTGGCCCTGACTGGTGCTAGAAACAGCACCCGTCGGGGCTCCTTTTTTTCTTGCGCCGGAGGCGGGGTGCTGCGCTACTCGGGGGCGGGGGCGTCCCGGCCGACAGACCGCACCTCGTTGACGGCGTCGAGCGCCTCCTGGGCCCTGTCGGCAATCTCCTTGTCTTTGTCCTCCAGCATGGACTCCAGCGTGCCGATGACGCGCTCCCGGACGAAGGCCGCCTGCGCGTCCTTCTCCACCCCCTGGATGTCGAACGGCTCCCTGTAGTAGGCCGCGCCTATGTCGGCCAGGACCTCGATGCCGGACAGACGCAGCCGCCGCAGGTCCTCCCGCAGCAGGCGTTCGTGGTCGTGCTTGGTCAGGCGAGCGGTCTCCACGGCCATCACGGGGTTGACCTCCCGGCGCTGGATGAACTCCGAGAGGAAAACGAAGATGTACTTTCGGCCCTTCATTATCCGGCAGGCCTCGGCGAAGCGGGCGCCCACCTCGGGCGAGCGGTGATCCAGGAACCGCACCATGTCCCACAGGTGCGGGTGGTCCACCCGCACCGGGCTTTCGCCCGCGCGCGTCCTGTTCTCGCTATCCTGGTGGATGAGCTTGGCCATATCCAGCGCAACGGATGCGAGCCGTTCGATCCCCTCCATGTAGCTCTCTTCCCAGTGGGCGGCTCGCTCCCGGCACAGGTTCTCTTCCTCCGGCCTCAGGGTCGCCTTGGCCAGCAGTTCCCCCATCGCCTCCTCGTCCTCGGGGGTCAGTTCCTCTCCCCGGTGCTTCGACTCCAGCCGCTCATATTCGAGCATGAGGGCGAACTTCTCGCCGACGGCGCTGCGGCCGGGTTCCTGCGAGGCGAGCCAGCTCTCCCGCACGCCGCCTAGCGCCTCTTCTTCCGCGCCGAAGAACCGCTTCTTATCGTGCCCTTGCGCCAGGGAACCGATGCGCCGCTCCTCGGGACCCCGGGCAGGCGTTGGCCGCCCCCGGGCTATCCATACCAGGACCTGGGTGATCTTGCCCTCTTCGTAACCGGCCACGCTGGCGCCCCGAGCGTCCCCTGGCCCGCGCCCCAGGCGCCCGGGGCCGGGCGCTGATTGCTGCTCCTCGATTAGTTCCTCGATACGCCGGCGGTCCTCCTCCAGGTTGCGCGCCTCCGCCGGGCTCAGGGCCGGGCCTTCGGGCGCCCCGGCCAGGGCAATTGCATCGCGGAGCCCCTGCAGCTCCTCAAGCCAGGTATCTCCGGCTCGGAAGAACCCGCGCGAGATGCGTTCGACGCACAGGTGCAGCAGCGCGCGCATGTGCTCAGGGGGGAGCCGGTAGTCGGGCTCCATCTCGCTGGTCTTATCGTCCATGTGGGCGAGCAACTCGCGCAGCAGCGCGCGCTGGCGGGCCCCCTGGCCCCAGTCGGCCGCCCGCCTCAGCGCCGCCGCCCTGGCCATGCGGGGGGCCTTCATTTCGTCCTGGCGCAGTTCCTGCATCAGGTAGAGCAAGCTGTCGAGCGGAGCGCGCGCGAGGATCTCGGTATGGCCGGTCCCTTTGCCCTCGAGGACGCCGCTCGTCGCCGCGAAGATGCGCTGCTGGGCCACTGTTGACCACGCGATCCACACGAGGCTGACCACGCACCAGGGCGCGAAGACCGCATAGATCCCCACCGACAGCCACCGGGGAAGCAGCGGCCCGGTCTCAGGCTCGTAGTCCCACGCATCCGCGCGTTCGGGGGACGATGTTTCTTCGGTCATAATCTCTCCTACCCTCCACGGCTCAGGGCGCTCCAAGCGCCGGCTCGTGCTTCGCCTCGTGCTTCGCAGAGTAGCATTGGACCGGCTCAGTGTTCAGTCCTGAATCTTGACCTCTCGTCCCAGAGTGCTGATCCCTGAACCCCGAACCCTGCCTTCAGAAGGGCAGCATGGTGATCGCCGACGAGATCAGACGCACGCCCATGCTCATCATGCCCACCAGCCCGATCCCGCAGCCGAAGCCCGCGGCCAGGATCGGCGTATACTCCGCCCACTGCCTCTTGCCGAAGATGCGCGCCATGTAGAATCGGCCGATCAGCGCCGCCGCGAACATGGGTATGGCATTGATCGGGTCGTAGGCCAGGCCGTTGATGGTGCCGTAGAGAAACAGCGTGGGGGCGTGGAAGAGCCTCAGGACGGGGTAGGCGATCAGCCCGTAGGCCAGCCCGCTCATCACGAACTTCCAGCGGAAGGCGTCCAAAAAGAACGCGTTGCCGCTGGTGGTGGCGGTCCACCAGAAGCAGTCGTTTATGGCTCGGGGCGGCCAGAACCGCATGGCGTAGGGGTAGTCCTCGGGAATGTCGCTCATCTTGTGGATGAAGGACCAGAAGAAGAGGCTCACCACGATTGAGACCGGAATGGTGAAGAACTGGGCCTTGTAGACGCTGGAGAACTTCGTGCCGGTGAGTTCGCTCCTGCGGAACTCTGCGGCGCTGGCTCCATGATCTGCCAGAGGGATTGGCGCCCGCCAGATGTCGATGCCCTTGTAGCCGCTCAGGACGAAGGTGGCCTCGCGCACGTAGGGGATCGCGACCCTCGCCCCGGTCAGGCCCTGAAGCCGCGCGCTGATGTAGCTCATCAGGGGCGAGTAGCCGAAGCCGAACGCGATCAGGATCCAGACCGGGAACTTGGGCACGAGGTAGTGGCACAGCACGATCGTCCAGGTCGTGGTGGCGATGTAGAAGAGGATGGCGATGGGGATGGGGATGTCCCCGCGGCCCTTCGGGGGGGCGAAGAGGCGGAGCGATGAGTCCTTCTCCTTGCTCCTCTTGAGGTTCACGACGGCCTTGGACGCCTCGTAGACGCCCAATACTGCCACGGCCATGGCGGTGCCGATGGTGAAGGAGAGCCAGAAATCGAACCGGTTCGCGATGCCTGTCTCGATGTAGTCCATCCCCGGCTGCCACCTCTGAAGCACGCCCCACTTGAAGAGCAGCGGGTTCACCACCAGCCGTCCCAGGATGCCGGCGCAGAAGGTGCCCATCACCATCCAGAACGGCAGCACGAAGCCGGTGAAGATCATCCCGAGGTTCGTGCTGACCGCCAGCGGCACGGCCCGAAACCACTTGATCTCCTGGAGCTTGGTCGTCAGGTCGTAGAACGGCACGGGCAGGAGGTAGACGGGTTTCTTGAGGAATACGCCGCTCAGTGTGGGAATCGCCACGTAGATCAGGCCGAAGGCGATCCCGACGGTCGAGCCGATTGAGAAGCACTTCCAGCGCCAGGTCTCCTGCTCGCTTTCGGCAAGGGCCGTGATGCCTTTCGCGGCGATGGGCACGAGGGGGAATGGCAGGCGCTCGACGTCGCTGGTGAGGCGGAAGAGGACGTAGCCGAGGGAGAAGAAGCTGATACGGCTCCACAGGATGCCGATGGCCATCAGGATCAGCATGGGCCACCAGTCGGGGTGCAGGAGGTTCTTGGTGATGTATGCGCCGCTGCCCGGAGGTGGGGCGACCCAGAAGGGGAGGCGGTTGACGATCTCGAACTGGATAGCGGCGTCGGAGCGGATGAAATACTGCATCCAGATGAAATTGAAGAACTGGCCCGTGGCCGCGCCCATCATGCCGATGGTGACGCTGTGGATGATGAACATTTCCTGGCGCGAGAGGGTGGTGCGGCAGCGCTTGGCGATCTCCAGCATCACGATCAGCGTGACCCAGACCGCCGCCGCGCTCAGCTCCGCCCCGAGCATGAGCCACATGAACATCGAGCCCGGCACCACCAGGAAGGCGACGAACAACCCACCAGAAGCAAACATATATCCACGCACATACCCAACATAGCCTAGACCCACAAAAAACAACATATAAACATTATTCAAACCAGCAAATTCAGGAAACCACAGATCATCCTACACCACGTA
>CAZXDF010000184.1:0-3447 GCA_964639345.1 uncultured candidatus Brocadiaceae bacterium
GGGCGTGTAGCTGCGCAGCGCGCTGACCGTGACGTTCGAGCACGCCAGCACGAACACCAGCCCCGCGCACATCACAACCGTGTTGACCAGCAGGTTGGTGACCGCCAGGGTCGAACAGATGCCCAGAATCTGGCGGAAGACGGGATTGTCGTCCCACACGCCGCCCTTGAAGACCTGGTAGGACCGCGTCAGCGCGAGCTTTCTCAGAACGTTTGGCATGGCGAGCGACTCAGCTCCCTTCGTCCCGTGAAGGCTCAGCCGGCATGAGGTCGAGGAACCGGCGCAGATCCCGATTCAGGAACACTTCCACGGCCCTGCTCGTGCCCGTCGCACCGGTAATCGCATCCACGTCGTGGGGCCCCAGTTCGGACCCCAGCGGTTGCACCGCACCGGGCGGCATGAAACGTATGAGACGGCCCTTCGCATCGGCCTCCGCCGGTATGGCCTTGCCCGCGAACTGCTCGCGAAACCAGGGCTTCTCGATCTCCGCGCCGAGCCCCGGCGTCTCGCTCTGCTCGAAGAAGGCGATCCCCTGGATGGTCTTCAGATCCGGGCTCACGGCCAGGTAGCCACGAATCGCGTCCCAAAACCCGCGTCCGCCGATCTCGAACGCGTAGCCCGTAACCTGCCCGTCGGCCGTGACGCCTTGGAAGACGGGGCGCCTGCGCTCCTCGAGGTCGAGGAAGATGCCGGTTTCCTGGACATGCTTGTCATACAGGCTGTCGATCGCCTTCAAGTCGGCGTCAGGCGGGACCTCGACCCCCAGCACATCCATGACCACGCGCCTCTGCTTGAGCTTATTGTTCAGCGCGATCCGCTCGCGCGTGGCCAGGTGCACGCCTGAAACGCCCGTCGTGAACACCGCTGCGAGGGCGATCATGAAACCGACCGTGAACAGCTTATCCCTCATGCCGCCTCGCCTCCCTGCGCGGCAGGCTGACGCGCGGTCCCCTTGCGCTTTCGCGCGGCCTCGCGCACCAGGTGATCGATGAGCGGGTTGAAGATGTTCATCAACAGCAGGGCGAACATGAACCCGCCCGCGAAACTTGAAAATCCGCGAATAATCACGGTCAGAGCGCCTATGAGGAAGCCGTAGATGTAACGCCCGGCGTTGGTCTGCGCGGCGCTGATGGGGTCGGTGGCCATGAACACGGCGCCGAACAGCAACCCGCCGCCCAGGACCGTAAAGAGCGGGTCCGGCATCGTCTCAGCGCCCAGGTAGCGGAACAGCGCGCTCACTGCGACGGCGCCCGCGATGCAACTGGCAATGATGCGCCAGCTCGCCGTCTTCCTGATCAGCAGATACGCGGCCCCAAGCAGGATCAGCACCGCCGATGTCTCCCCCAGGCATCCCCCCACGTTCCCCACGATGAGCTTCCAGAGGGGCTCGGCGACCTGCTCGGCCTTGTGGGCGGCCAGAGGCGTGGCGCCCGTCAGCGCGTCGCCCGTCCAGGCCGCCAGGCCCGCAGGCGCGCCCTCCATTGCCGCAAGCCAGCCCTTGGTCATCTGCTGCGGGAAGCACACGTAGATGAAACAGCGGCCCACCATGGCGGGGTTGAACACGTTCCGCCCGAAGCCGCCGAACACCTCCTTGCCGAACACGATGGCCACGACGATCCCGACCAGAACGACGAGGTACGGTACCCGCGGCGGCAGGATCAGGGCGTAGAGGACGGCGGTAACCAACACCGCCGAGCTGACCTTCTCCCCCCGAGAGCGGCAGAACAGCCATTCCGTCAGCGACCCTGCCGCCACGCTGATGAGCACCACGGCCAGCGCGCGCCATCCGAAGAAGTAGACCGCGCCCGCGACCGCCGGCAGCGTGGCCAGAACCACCTGGAACATCGGCTTCTGATAGAGGTAGAAGCGCCGCGGCGAAAGCCGCGGCAGAGAGGCCGTTTCCTCAGAAGATTTGTCCGCCATCGCATCTGCTCCGGAGCCTGGCAGGGCACCCCAGGGGCCAGGAACCCGGACTATAACTCATCATTGCGCATCCCGTCAAGATGCGCAGGCTTGCCCGCGATGCCCTGCCCCGCGCGTTGACCGCCCCGCAGTGCGGGAGTAGAATGCGGTTGTCGGTCATTGGGAGGGAGATCGCAGCCATGCCGCTGGTTGAGTGCCGCCTATCGAAGGTCGTCATGAGCGAGGCGCATGACCATCAGGTCATCGTGCTGGAGGAGACCGACGGGGCCCGGAAGTTCCCCATCAGCATCGGTTTCGTCGAAGTCTACGCCATTCACCGGTTCGTGAACGGGCAGGCGCCGTCGCGCCCGTTTACCCATGAACTCATCGGCAGCATCCTGAACGCGCTGGACGTGCAGGTCGAGCGCGTGATCGTCAGCGATCTGCGCGACAGCACCTTCTATGCACGCCTGATAGTGAGAAAGGGCGAGAGGCTCGTGGAGGTCGACAGCAGGCCCAGCGACGCCATCGCGCTTGCGTGCCAGGCGCACGCTCCGCTCTTCGTTGAGGAGCACGTGATAAGTGAGGCCGCGCAGGACTTCGACTGAGATGCCCGGTCGCAGGCTCCCGCCGGGGCAAGTCCCCGCCGGGGCGTCAGCGGCCCGTCCCACCTGATCCCTGACCCCCCTGTTTACCCGCGCGCAACGCCTCAATCAGGGCCATCATGTCATCGGGCACGGGCGCCTCGAAGCAGATGTCGCGGTCCAGCGCGGGGTGGTGCAGGCTCAGGCGGCGCGCGTGCAGCGCCTGGCGCGTGAGCAACGGCTGCTGGGAGGGATCGGACTTCCCGCCGGTCAGGTCGCTCGGGTATATGCACTCGCGCCGCCCGTAGGCGCTGTCGCATACGATCGGGTGCCCCACGTGCAGCAGGTGCACGCGTATCTGGTGGGTGCGGCCCGTCTCGGGAAAGCAGCGCACCACGGCGAATCCCGCCAGCCTCTCCACCACCTCGTAGCGCGTGCGCGCGGCCTTGCCGACGTCGTGGCGCACGGCCATCCTCTCCACCTGGCGCGGATGCGGCCCGATGGGCGCGTCGATCACGTCGCCGTCCAGTTCCGGCACGCCTTCGCAGATAGCAATGTACTGCTTCTTGACCTGCCGATGCTCGAACTGCCGGGCGATGCGCTCGTGGACGCGCTCGTCCTTGATCAGCAGGATCACGCCGGTGGTGTCGCGGTCGAGCCGGTGGACGATCCCAGCACGCAGCTCGCCGCCGCGCAGGCTCAGTTGCCTGCAGTGCCAGGCCACTGCATTAACCAGCGTGCCGGTCCGGTGACCCTTGGCCGGATGCACGACCATGTCCGAGGGCTTGTTCACCACTATGAGCCAGTCGTCCTCGTAGATGATGTCCAGAGGGATGTCCTCGGGCTCGACGCGCTCGCTGAGGAGCAGGGGGATGCGAGCCACGATCCGGTCGCCCGGGCGGGGGGTATGCGAGGGTTTGGCAGGGGCGCCGTTGACGGTCACGGCGCCTTCTGCCATTAG
>CAZXDF010000185.1:0-4281 GCA_964639345.1 uncultured candidatus Brocadiaceae bacterium
GTGCTGAGCGCGCTGGAGGCCGTGCGGGACGAGATGCTGCGAGAGACCAGGAAATTGCGCGCCGCACGCGACTGGGGCGCCCACGCTCGCCCCTCCACGCAGGGACGGCTCGGGGGGCCGCTCTATCGCGAGACAGGCCGCCGTGGGCCGGACAAGATTATTTCCACCGGAGCGCTGTTTGCCGACCTAGAGAAAGGCCCGGCGAATGTCGACTCTCCGCCCGACGGAGAAGATGCTGAATCCGGCGCGACAGAGGGACAACCTGCCCCTGCCTCGTAAACCCGGTAGAGCTGCCACCTGACCCCGGCCGATCGAGCCTTCAGCCGCACCCCAGACCCATCCCGGTGCGCGCACGCTCCTTTAGCGCCCGCCGCCGCCGAGTCCAAGCCGCCCGCCCCGCCATCAGTCCTCGAAGTAGCGGTAGCCTGTAACGGCCGTCAGGGACAGAATGCCGAAGGTGACCGCCCTCACGGCGTGCTTGAAATCGTCTGTAGGGTCCCGGACCTCGAAGGTGTAGATGACGGCCAGGGTCACGAACACGACGATCATGAGGCCGACAGCAATCTTCCCCATCGTGCGTGGGCGCATCTGGATATCCTCCAACCTCACCGGCGCCGCCTCGGGCGCCTTGCGTATAGTTCAACGCCGCTCCAGAGGCATGAGTTTATGCCCTTGCCCGGTGCATGTCAAGTATCCCGGGCTTTCATTCTTGCCCCGCCTCGGCCCTGTGCGGCACCGCAGCCTTGACGCGCATCGTGCGGCCGACTACATTGGAGGCCGGTGCGGCGCGCTTCCTGTCGCCCGTCGGCCCCGAACGCCGCGCCCGGCGCCCGAGAATCCCGAACGGAGGCCCCCAATGGCCTACGAAGTCGTCATCGGCCTGGAAACCCACGCCGAACTCCTTACCGAAAGCAAGCTCTGGTGCGGGTGCAGCACGCGCTTCGGCGAGGCCGCCAACACCCAGACCTGCCCCGTGTGCCTGGGCATGCCGGGCGTGCTGCCGGCGCTGAACCGCGAGGCGTTTCAACTCGCCGTCAAGGCCGCCCTGGCCATGCAATGCCGCATCAATCAGCGCACCTTTTTCGACCGCAAGGGCTACTACTACCCGGACTTGCCCAAGAACTACCAGGTCTCCCAGAACTACTGCAACCTGGGTGAGGACGGCCGCCTGGACATCCCGCTCGACGGCGGCATGAAACGCGTGCGCATTGGCAACGTTCACCTGGAGGAGGACGCCGGCAAGAACATTCACGTGGAGCACCCCGGGGCGGACTATAGCCTGGTGGACCTTAACCGCGCCGGCGTCCCGCTGCTCGAGATCGTCAGCGAGCCCGACCTGCGCAGCGTGGCGGAGGCCGAGGCCTTCATGCTGACCCTGCGCCAACTGTTGCTCTATTGCCGGATCTCGGACTGCAAGATGCAGGAGGGCAGCCTGCGCTTCGAGGCATCCGTCAGCCTGCGGCCCGAGGGGCGGCAGGAATACGGCACGCGCGTGGAGATCAAGAACCTGAACTCCATGAAGGCCGTTACGAAGTGCCTGGAATACGAGGTCAGGCGCCAGACGCAGGTGCTGGACTCGGGGGGCGCCGTCGATCTCGAGACGCGCCTGTGGAACGAGGCGACCGAGCGCAGCGGGCGCATGCGCTCGAAGGAAGAGGCGCAGGACTACCGCTACTTCCCCGAGCCCGACCTGGTCCCGTTCGTGGTCGACGACGAGTGGCTGGCGCGGCTTCGGGACGAGCTGCCGGAGCTACCCCTCCAGCGGCGCGCGCGGTTCGAACGGGACTACGGCCTGAGCGCCTACGACGCCCAGGTGCTCACCGACGAGCGCGCTATGGCCGACTACTTCGAGGCCTGCCTGGCGGTCCACAATGCGCCGAAGAGCGTCGCCAACTGGCTGATGAACGACATCAACGCGATCCTGAACGAGCGCGGGATCGCAGTGGCGGACTTCGAGGTGACGCCGGCGCGGCTGGCCGAGCTGGTCCGGCTGGCCGACGAGGGCAGGGTCACCGGGCAGGCCGCGCGCGAGGTGCTCGCGCGGATGATCGAGACCGGCACGGACGCGCCGGGGCTTGTGAAAGAGATGGGCGTCGAGGCGATTGGCGAGGCGTCCGAGCTCGAGGGCATTGTCGATGAGGCCATCGCCGCCGGCGAGAAGGCCGTGCAGGACTACATGAAGGGCAAGAAGGCCGCCATGGGCGCCATCATGGGCCAAGTCATGCGCCTGACCCGCGGCAAGGCCGACCCCAAGGTAGTCCAGCAGATCCTGCGCGAGAAGCTGGAGGCGATGCGAGAGGCACAGTAGCCTCCTTCCGGCCCGCGCGCGCGCTTCCACGGGCTCCTACGCCCCCCCGGCGAGCTGAAGCTTGGTGTTGTTCTCGCCGCCGTTGAGGATGTAGAGCAGCGGGACCGGCCGGTCCACGCCGTTTATCCACGCCGGCCGTTCCGCCCAGGGCGTCTGCGACATGACGCCCGTCAGATCCATCCAGTGCTCCAGGCGCGCGGGGGACAGGTTCCACGTCATGTGGAAGTGATTGGCTGGCGCGTACTGCTTGTATTCCGGCATCGTCGCGTACCTGGGGCACACGAACGTGTGCGGCCACGTGGGGGTCGAAGTCTCGCACACGGCCTGCGCCAGCTCGTCGGGCAGGGAGATGCTCGCGGCCTCGTCCCAGACGAGCGAGAACATGCCAGACACCCCGCTGTAGGCGAGACGCCCCGCGATGCCCTCTATGCCCGCCGGCGTGATGAAGTTCACGCTGTTGCCGCCGCCGGGGAAGTAGTTCTCCTCCACCAGCGGCATCGCTACGCCCGTCATGCACTGCCCGGCGGACACGCCCGGCTCGGCCGCCCAGTTGAAGCTGGCCGACCCCGAGTTATCGCCGTCGACGAATCCGCGCCTGGCCCAGGGTTCTTCGCCCGTGAACTGGACGCCCAGCTTCTCGGCCAGCTCCTTGATCTCCCACGGTTCCCAGACCTTCCGGAAATCCATGAACAGAGGCGGGTTCCCGGCGGAGAGCCAGGTCATGAACAGCATGGTCAGAAGGCCCTGCACGTCGGCCTCGGTCGCGTAGGGCATGGCGGGTTTGCGCCCGCGGTGGTCGAAAGTCGAATTGAACAGGCTCTCCATCACGTCGGCCACCGGCAGGGGCAGGCCGCGAGGGTCCGAACCCCACTCGAGCTGGCTCATGAAGCCCCCGCCGACGGCGTTGAGGTCGGCCATGAGGTCGCGCACGATAAGGTACATCGCCAGTGACTGGTTGAACTTCTCGCTGTCGGCCTCGCCGCGCAGCTCGAGCCTGTCGCCGACGTGCCGGTCGACCCACCTGCGCAGCGCCTTCTGCTCCTTCGCATCGTAGGCGCCCTTGGCGAGCATGTCGGCCAGCAGCTTCATGTCCAGCCGCGTGATCTCCAGCCCGAAGCTCTTGCGCGTGGGGATCACGTGGGCCAGCGCCGTCTCCATGCCCATCGAGTCGTGGCCGAATATCACCACGCGGCGGCCTTTGAGGCCCGCGGCGGTCAGGGCCGCGTAGCACCAGTCGATGAGCGCCTCGGCCGTGCGGGGCGTCATTCTCGGCCTCTGGCCCGTGTCCGGCCACGTGCCGACGTTCAGCGCGGTGAGCCGCCCGCTCTGGGCCAGCGCGCCGTTGACCGCGTGCGCGTAGACCACGCCCGGCTTCGGCCCGCTATTGCCGCAGGTGATGTTCACCGGCGTGTCCGACGGCAGGTGGGCAAGCAGGCTCATGAGGGTGAGCTGCGGGAACGCCCAGGTGTCGGGCGTGAGGATCACGGCGTCCACGCCCGCGTCGCGGAACTGCCGGCCGACGATGTCCGCCTGCTTCTCGCCGTCGATCAGCACGTCGGACCATACGACGGAGGCGCGCCGGCGGTCGGGCATCTTCACACCTTTCGCCACGACCTCCGCGACCGCCTCGACGATGTTGACGCACCGCTGGCGCGACTGCTCATCGATGCGCGGGTCGCTAGTGGCGCACACGCCGAAAGTCACAGTCTGCGCCGAAGCGTCCGCCGGAACCGAAAGCCTCGTTGCCTTGGCCATGGTGGGGACCTCCTACCCTAGGAATAGAGGAACGTGTCGTCTTGCTCGCCCAGTGACAGTTCGCCCTTTATAGCCCTGCCGTTCGCGGTTGTCAAAGGGGTGCGATGGCTACGAGGCACCGGGAGTTGTCGTAACCAGTAGGGCGGGGTATAGTGCACGCCGTGGTCGAATGTCCGAGAATCGAGGGGAAGCGGAGATGAAGCTCTATCTGGTCCGGC
>CAZXDF010000186.1:0-11647 GCA_964639345.1 uncultured candidatus Brocadiaceae bacterium
CAGGACGATCGTGCCCCACCGGCTCACATCGTCATAGGGCGCCCAGGTCCGAAGCTCGGTGAACAGGCGCCCGTCGTTGTCCCACACGCCGAAGTTGAACCGCAACCGCTCGCCAAGTGGCAGCTTCTTTCCCACCAGGGCTTCCCAGGGTATCTCTGCCGTGCATTGCCAGCCGTCGTCGGTCTTCTCTGTGAAGTGTTGCACGCCTGCAATTACGTCGAGCAGTTTGGGCGCCCGGTCGTCGAAGTCCGCGAGGAACGCGGCGCCCTCGCCCGCGGGTGCAAAAGGAAACAGAACGATCACCCGCGGCGGAGTGGGCACTTTATCAGGGGCTCCCGTCGGCAGGAGGCCGACGAAAATGGCGTCGCTGAGCAGCCTCCCACCGGGCCTTGCCCGGTGATGCGCGATGGCCACATCGGGAACCCTCACCCGGAACCAGAACGCTTCGCGCGAGGTCATGGGGCGGAACCGTGCCGACGGCTCGCGCGATTCATACGGGCTGAAATGCCACGCCGCGACGTTCCATATCCCCCGCGTCCCGCCAGGTGTGGCGAGGATGGCTTCGTCATCAGACCTGGCCTCGGGGGGAATGGGCAGCTTGCCGCGCCGCACCAACGGCACCCGCCGACGCAGGACAAGGGGCACCGTCTCGCCGCGTTCGTTGACGTAGTCGTACTGGACCTCGATCTCGGGCACGACGAGTTCGGCCGGACGGATGCGCGGGCATCTGGCGGTGATCGACGTCTCGACGGACTGGCCGGCATCTACACGCAGGGAGCTGCCCTCGGGCGGCTCAAAAGTCCACGGCCCCCCGCGGGGGTTGCCGCGCACGGTGACTGTGAGCGGGCGGTCGAGTGGGTTGTGGACGATGGCGCGAACGGGCGCTACGAGTTCGCCCGCTCCGGGACTGGGGATAGCGGCGAGCACGCCCACCTTGTCCCGCCCCAGGAACCGGATCGTCTCCATGTTCTTGAAGTCCGCATGTGTCACGAAGTCCTCGGGCAGTACGCTCCCCGGGCGAAGGTGCGCGAGCGTGAAGCTGTCGGGCCGGATGTGGAGCAGCGAGAAGTGCTCCAGGCCCCCGGCGCCCTCGGGCGAGTAGGTGCGCCCACCCGTAACGCCCATCACGTAATGCGGGATGCCGTCGCGCTCGATCGACTTGTGCGAGTGGTGGAAGTGCCCGGCGAAGACGGCCCGCACGTCGTGCCGCTTCAGTATCGCGTGGACTTCGTCCCAGTTGCTCTTGGGGTATTCCCAGGCGGGTTTGTGCACGAAGACGAAGCTCTGACGGCCGCGGCTCCCTTCCAGGTCGCGGGCGAGCCAGTCGAGCTGCCGCGCGCTGAAGCGGGGCAGCGACTGAAGCGCCTCGTCGCTGTAGAGGACGACGAAGTGGCAGTCGCGGTAGTCGAACGAGTAGTAGAGCGGGCCGAAGTGCTTCTTGTGGAGTTCTTCCCCGCGGTGGTCGTTCGGGTCGCCGGTGCCGGTGATCACGTCATGGTTCCCGACGCAGGGGTAGAAGGGCATATCCAGCCCGCCGATGACCCCTTTGAAGGCCCCGATGTCCGCCTCCCACTCGGCCATGTCGCGCTTGTAGCCGGGCACCATGTCTCCGATGTGCACGACGAGGCCCGGGCGCAGCCGGTTGATGTCGTCGACGGCCTGCCGGAGGACCTGGAGCCCTTCCGGCTCCCCGTTCGTGCGGTCGCCGAGGATGGCGATGGTGAATCCCGGCCGCTCGGAGGGCGCGTCCAGCACTGCCGGGGGGGCCGTGCCCGCGTTGATCGTGCGGGAGCACGACGCGCCCGCGACGCCAAGAAGAAGGGCGGCCAGCAAGCCGCAGAGCAGCCGGTTTCTCATCGCTACGCGCTCCTTCGGCGGCAGGTTCCGGCCGCCTCAGTTCACCGCGTCGAACTCTTCCTTGCCAACGCCGCACAGCGGGCATTCCCAGTCCGCAGGAAGGTCCTCAAAGGACGTGCCCGGCTCGATGCTGCCCAGCAGGTCGCCTTCATCGGGATCGTAGACGTAGCCGCAGATGCGGCATCGGTATTTCTGCATGATCGAACCGCCCAAATAGCGCCATTTCGCCGGCGTGCCGTCGCCGGCCCTCCAAAACTGGATTATACCAGCGAGTTCCCGGCGGCTCCAATCGCGGGCTGTGGCGCGCGCGGCCCACCTGGTTGATTTTGCCCGGCCGACGTGCTACAACACCTGCCCAGCGTGTTCATCCGCCGTGGTCGGCAGAGGGCGGCAATTCCAGATTCAGAGGGTGCGCAAATGGCTCGCAGGAAGCTGAGGGTAGGGATCGTCGGCGTGGGCGGGATGGGTGGTTCACACTGCAATGCGTGCGGCAGGTTGAGCGAGGTGAAGCTGACGGCGGTTTGCGACATCGATCCGGACCGGGCGCAAGAGATCGGCGAGCGGTTCGGCGTTCCGCACTTCGTGAAGCACCGGGACCTGCTGAAGTCGGGCCTGGTGGACGGCATCATCATAGCCACGCCGCATTACTTCCACCCGCCGATCGCCATCGACGCGTTCAAGACCGGCCTGCACGTGCTGAGCGAGAAGCCCATCGCCGTTCGCACGAGCCAGGCCGTGCGGATGGTCCGGGCCGCCGAGAGGAGCGGCAAGGTCTTCGCCGCCATGTTCCAGAGGCGCATGGAGTCGCCGTTCCGGGCGGCGCGGAAGCTGGTGGAGCGAGGCGTGCTGGGCGAGGTTACGCGCACGCTCATGATCTTTCCCACCTTCCGCTCGCAGGCCTACTACAACTCCGGAGGCTGGCGCGCCACCTGGGACGGCGAGGGGGGCGGCCCGCTTCTGAACCAGGCGCCTCACACATTGGACATGTTCACGCTGCTCGGCGGCATGCCCTCGAAGGTGACGGGCGTGACCCGCACGCTCATGCACGATATAGAAGTCGAGGATGACGCCGAGGCGCTGCTTGAGTATCCGAACGGGGCAAGCGGCTACTTCTACACCTCGACGTGCGAGCCCGCACCCGGCGACCTCCTCGAGATCGTGGGCGACAAGGCGAAGCTCCGGCTTGTCGACGGGAAGCTCTCGGTCTACCGCTACAAGGGCGGCATAGCGAAGTTCAACAGGGTCAACAAGGCGATGTGGGGCGCGCCGAAGGCCGAGGAGGTGGAGATAAAGCTCCCCGAGGGCGAGTCCGGCCACGGCGTGATCATCAGGAACTGGGCGCGCGCCATCCTCTACCGCGAGAAGCTCATCGCTCCGGGGGCCGACGGGATCAGGTCGGTGGAGCTCGCCAACGCCGTTCAGCTCTCCTCCTGGAAGCGTGAACCGGTCAAGGTCCCGATAAATCGCCGCGCATACGACCGGGCGCTCCAGAGCCTGCGCGACACCTCCAAGTTCAAGAAAAAGGTCGTGGCGACCAAGCGGGAGACCGACCCGCGCATCAAGTGACTCGCACGACCCCACTTCCGTGCGTTTCCGTGCATTCCGTGGCCCCGTTGTCAGCCGTTGAAAGAACAAGACGTTGACCACGGAATACACGGAAGCGACAGGCAAGAGTCTATTGTGTCTTGCGCGGCGTCTTTGCATTTCTTCGACGCCCTCGCCGCTTTACGTCGGTGCCGTCCCCCTCTGTGCCCTCTGTGATCTCTGTGGCTGCGACTAGGCTTCTCCGTATACCATCAGCACGAGTACGTTATAGAGCGCGTGCATCCAGGCCGCCACGCCCAGGCCGCGCGTAAGGAAGACGATCCCGAGCATCAGGCCGCAGACCGTGCGGAAGATGAAGACGAAGCCGTCGGGGGCTTCGCCCAGCGCCCCCACGTGATGGGCTGCGGAGAACGCCAGGCTTGAGATCACCAGCATCAGCGCCATGCTGGGCGCCTTGCGGAACTGGAAAACCCGGTGTAACACGAAGACGCCGCCGGCGAGCAGTATCAGCCGGAAGAGCAGCTCCTCGTACACGCCCGCACCGACCGACAGCCACAGCCTCGGCCAGGATGCGTTGCCGGCGGACAGCGTCTCCATGACGTGGCGCTGGACGAGGCGGGCCGCTGCGCCGGCGGTGAGGAACATCACGGTGGCGTAGATCGCCGCCTCCAGCACCATGATGAAGAGGAAGCTGAAGCAGACGGCGCCCGTGCGCTCCAGCCTCCAGAGGGCGACCAGCAGCCCGGCCATCACGAGTATGTTGACCGCAGTGGTGGCGTGCATCCCCAGCAGCGAGAACGGTCCGGTCAGCCACACTTCGGCGATGTTGCGCACGCCGACGTCGCTCTGCACGATGCCCACCTGGTATATGACCACCAGCGGCAGCATTGCCAGGACGCTCATGCCCAGGCGCCGCGTCTCCGCCAGGTAGCCGCGCCCTTCGGCTCGGGCCTCCGGGGCGGTTTCTTCCTGGATATCTTCCTTCTTCTTCCGCGCCATGCGCGTCTCTACAAGATGAAACTGAGGATGAAGCATGCCAGGCCCGCGGGCACGCAGTAGGCCGCGAACCAGTGCAGTTGTCCCCGTCGGATGATCCGCAGGAGAAGCGACAGGCACGCCCACCCGCTGAGGGCCGCCACGATTGTCCCGCAGACGATGGCAAAAGACAGCCCGCCCCCCGTCGGCGCCCATGCATCGCCGCCGCTCGCGAGGGCCGGGGCGAGCTTCCACACGCCCGCGCCCACCATGGCGGGCACCGCAAGCAGGAAGGAAAACCTGGCGGCGGCTTCGCGCCTCAGGCCGAGAAAACAGCCCGCCACGATGGTCGACCCCGAACGGCTGATGCCGGGCAGGATGGCGACGGCCTGGGCGATCCCGATCAGGAAGCCCCTGGCCGCGCCGGGGCCTTCCCGCAGGCCGCCGCGCGGCGCCAGCCGGCCGGCCGCCAGCACGAGGCCGGTGACAACGAGCATGGCGCCCGCCAGGCGCGGGCTCTTGAGGCCTTCCTCGAGTTCCAGCCTGTGGATGAGCAGCCCCGCCGCCGCAACCGGCACGCTGCCCACGACGATGGCCAGGGCGGTGGAGAATCCGGGGGCGGCTTCGGCCAGCTCGGCTCGGCGGCCCCGCGCCAGGAGCCATGCGCCCTTGACCCCGTCGACGATCAGCTTCCACAGGTCGCTGCGAAACACGAGGAGGATCGCCACCAGGGTGCCCAGGTGAAGGCACACCTCCAGCAGCAGCCCGTTCGACTCAACGCCCAGAAGGTTCTTCAGGATGACCAGGTGCCCCGAGCTGCTGACGGGCAGGAATTCCGTCGCGCCCTGAAGCAGGCCCAGAAGCATGTATTTCAGGACCTCGCCCATCGGCCAGGCTCTCTGAGAACTACGAATGGGTCGGCCGGCGGCCGGCCCCCCGGACCGCTGCCGGTCAATGCGTCAATCGGTCGGCGCTTCCTCGTGGCCGTGCTCGCGCTCGTCGACATCCGCTTCCTCGTCGACCTCCGTTTCCTCGGCCCCATCGAAGGCATCGAGGAGCTTATTGAGCTCGGCGATCTCGGCCTCGAGGCCCTTCTTCAGCGATCCGGCGCTCAGGAGCTCGTCGAGGCCATTCAGGAGTTCCGACTCGTTCAGGAATGCCTTGCCGACGTGCTCGTCGAGCGCGGCCAGCTTCGCTTTCACCGCCTCGAAGCTCGCGGTGAGCCTGGCGACCTCCTCGTCTTGTGCGTCCACATCCGGCGCTTCCACCATCCCTCTCAGCTTCACTATGAATTCGCGCATGTCGTCGGCAAGCCCCCGGAATACCTCCTCCGCCCGGACGCCCAGGTTCCGGACACTGGGGGCACTGCTCAGGTCGTTCTCCAGATCGCGAAGGCGCTCGGCCAGCACGTCGCCTCCCTCCTTGAAGTGGCCCGCCAACGCCTCGCCCGACCGCTCGAGCCGCGTCCTCATATCCACTGCCGTCTGCTGGAGGGCCTGGTTGCCCGCCTGGAATTGTTCCACCGCTGATTGGATCGAGATTCGCTGCTCAGCGAGGTAGTCCTCGTAGGCTTCGATGGCGGCTTCTACTTCCTCAAGCGGCCTCTCCGCGGCCTTCTGGATGGCGGCGAACCCTTTCTTGTCGGCAATGTCCTCCAGGAACGCGATCGACTGGCGAAGGGCCTCCGTCCGGGTAGCCTCCCGGACGGCCGCCTTATTCTTTTCGAGCAGCTCGAAGATGACGGGCTTGGCCTCCTGCCACGCGGCGCTCACCTCCTCCGAATATTGCCCGGCGAGCGCGTCGGCTTTCTCCTTCGCCTGCCGGATGCTGTCGCTGAAGGTCTCGCGAAAGCCCTCCATGAGCTCTTCTTTTTCCTGCTCGGCCTGGAGTTCCCCCGGGCTCCCCTCCTGCCAGCCGAGCACCAGGTGAAGTTTCGCCCCCGCGCGCGGCCCATCCCGGCCCTCCGCCCACGGATAGGGAACGGACCCGACGATCTCCAAGGCCGCCTCCCACTCCTTCGCGGTGGGCAGGCGCAGCATGCGCCAGGTGGCATAGGCGCGCGCCTGGTCCAGGGTCAGCCCCATGACCGGGTCGCTCATCTTGGCCGCCTCGGGCAGCAGGGCGTTCGGCACGTCCTGCCCGGTCTCGCGCAGGAACTCCACGAACTGCCCGACCGTGATCGGACGCGACGTGATGGACACCTTCGGCTCGTCCGTGTCGACATGGACGAACCCGGCCGGGGCGGCGACGGGTGGAACGGGCTTGCCGGTGGGTTCATCCTCGGGGGTCTTCTTGCGGCACGCGCCCGCCAGTGCGACCACACACAGTATCAGCATGACCGATTTCCGCAGCATTCTTCGCATCCTCCTTGCTGGCAAGCCGCACGGCTCTCACGGGGCGTTCGGCAATCTCCTGACCGGCTTCATGATAGTGGCCTGGCGCCCCCCGTGTCCAGCCCTCGACCGGTCGCGGGCCGGCAAGCGAGAGGGGCGCGCCTCAAGCCCTTCCGCCCTGTTCCGCGAGGGCCAGGGCGAGGCGCGCCTTGATCTCCTCCACTTCCTTCTGTAGCGCCACGAGCTTCCTGTGCATCTCCGGGAGCCTGCTTTGCATCGCGAGTACGCGCATCCCGTCCCGGGCGGGCTGAGCGGGCGTGCCCAGCAGGACGGCTCCCGGCTCCGCGTTCTTGATGACCGTCGTGCCGGCCGCCATCTTCACCCCGTCGCCGATGTCCACATGGTCCACCACGCGGGCGTCCGCGCCCATCATCACGCCCCGGCCGACCCGCACGCTCCCGGCCAGCCGCGCGTACCCCGCCATGATCGTGTGGTCCCCAACGCTGCAGTTATGCGCCACGTTGCAGTGGTTGTCGATCTTCACGCCGTCACCGATCACCGTATCCTCGACCATCCCGCGGTCCACGCACGCGTTCGCCCCGATCTCCACCCCGCTTCCGATCCTCACCCCCGCCACGTGGGCCAGCTTGACGCTGCGGCCCTCCCGCTGGATGTATCGGAACCCGTCCGCGCCCACCACGCAGCCCGAGTGTAGGATGCAGTCCTCGCCGACCTGAACGCCGGCGTAGACGGTCACGTGCGCGTGGACGATCGTGCGCGCGCCCAGCCGCGAGCCGCGTCCCACGTAGCTCAGCGGATAGACCGTCACCTCGTCCTCGAGGACCGCCCCTTCCTCGATCACGGCGCAGGCGCCCACGCTCGCCCCCCGGCCCAGGCGCGCGCCCGGGCTGATGGAGGCCGCCTCGCTCACGCCCTCGGGCCGCGGCAGCACCAGCTCGTGAACCTGCCCCAGCAGTTTCGCCACGGCCAGCTCGGGGTCTCCGCAGACGATCTGCGGCCCCTCGTAGCCTTCCACCAGCTCTGCCGTCAGCAGCGCGCCGGCCGCGCTCCGGGCCGCCGCAGCGTGCATCTTCCCGCCGGTCACGAAGGCCAGGTCGCCCTGCCCTGCGGCCTCAAGGGAATGCACGCCGCCGATACGAACGTCCCCCCGGCCGTGGAGCTCGCCGGCGGCCAGCTCGGCAATCTGTTGGGTCGTGAAACCTATCATCCGTCGGCATCTTCCTTTCTGGCCCCTTCGGGCCGGCAGTGCTTGACTTCCCGCTTCGCGGGCGCTTACATTCTACATGACCCGGCCGCGCGGGAGCAATGGGCCGATGTTTTCGGCACCCCGACGCGGGCCGGGAGCCGTGCCGCGCACGGACTGGAGCGCCTGCAAGGAGACAGCCGTGAACGTGCTCATCACTGGAGCGCAGGGCCAGGTGGCCCTCGGTGTCCGCAAGGGGCTGGCAGGGAGACATTCCCTCCGCCTCATGGACATAGTGCCGATTCAGGAACCGGAGGGCGAGGCCATCAGAGGCAGCGTGACCAACCGGCGGCATGTCAAGCGGGCGGTGGAAGGCATGGATGCCATCGTCCACCTGGCCATGCACTCGGGCTTTGACGGCGCGCGCGCATTCGACGTGAGCTTGAAGGGGACCTACATGCTGCTGGAGGAGGCGCTGGCCGCAGGGGTCAAGAAGGCCGTCTGCACCAGCACACTGTCGGTCTATTCGGGGCCGCGCTCGTGTCCGTACGGCGTCCCCGAGACAAGGGGGGTGACCGAGGATGTCCCCCCAGTCCCGGACTACTGGGGATATAAGATGATGAAGATATTCGAGGAGCACGTCGTGCGCCACTTCGCACGCGAGATGGGGCTGCCCGCGGTGATTCTTCGGCTGACGCTTCCGAAGGGGCCTGAGAAGTGGGACAAGATGGCCGCGGAGGGAACCGGCAACCCGTGGATGACCCATCTTGAGGACGTGGCGCAGGCGTATCGGCTCGCGCTGGAGAAGGACGGCCTGGGGTTTGAGATTTTTCACATCGGCCCGGAGGACCGGGACGGACTGTTGCCCATCGACAAGGCCAGGCGCATCCTGGGCTACGCACCCAGGTGGTCGTTCTGAGTGCGGCGGCGGCGGGCCGCGCCGGGAGGCCCTGGATATCCCGTTCGCCCAACTGCGACGGATGGGGATGTTAAAGTCCGTACAGCGCTGGCGTGCAGTACCCGAATCAGACGAACGTGACGCTCAGGAGGGCTCCGCGGCACAGACGGAGGAGGCCGCAAGAGAGGGACATTTTCGATGTAGGGGGAGACGATAATGGCTGAACAGAAGGCGGCTAACGGGCTTCCGCGTTCTTGGACCGAGCTTTTTCTTGTGTGGCCGGTCGTGCTCCTGGTGATATTCTTCTGCGTGTGGAGAGCTCTTGATGGCAACATCCCAGAAGGGGGCGTTGCGATCGCGATAGCCCTGGTGGTGGCCATGGCGGCCATGGTCGGAACGGTCTTTGTAGAGTTCAACCATAACAAGCAAGAGGGGGATCGGCGAGCAAGGCGCATGTCGGGAATGCGGGTTAGCATGGCCAGTGAGCTTTGCTGGCACTTGGAGAATCTGCTGGAGTTTGCGTCCGTAGATTACGTAGCCCGAACGGCATGGCACTTCTGCCAGTTCGCTGACACGGTACTCCCGATGATGGCTTATGAGGAGTATTTTGCTGACATGCCCACCGAAGGCGAGACGTTCTGCTGGCCCGTAATGAGGGGATATGACTATTCCAGGCGGGTGCTGGGGCGCGCATTGAGACTTCGGGAAAAGGAGAATCGGTCGCAAGTCCCCACGAAAGAAGCAGACATCCCGCTCCGGGAATGGCTGGCGGACACAGAGCACGGCGATCAGACCATGAAAGACCGATACCGCATGATGCTCCAGGTGGCCAAGGAAGCGATCCCTATTATCCGTGAGGCTCTTGGCCCGTTCCCAGAGGGGAGGGCCAAGCTCAGGGAACTGGAGGAACGCCGTGATGGGCGCGGAGAAGATGGATGAGGACTGGATGCGGGAGGCGCTGCGGCAGGCGCGCGAGGCGCTCGATAAAGACGAGGTGCCGGTGGGCTGCGTCGTCGTCCATGAGGGCGCCGCCATCGGGCGCGCCCACAACATGCGCGAGACCCTCGCCGATCCGACCGCCCATGCGGAGATGATCGCCCTCACCCAGGCCGCCTCCGCCCTCGGCAGGTGGCACCTGGGCGGCGTCACCGTCTACTGCACGCTGGAGCCGTGCTGCATGTGCGCGGGCGCGATGGTCAACGCGCGCATCGACCGGCTCGTCTTCGGCCTCGCCGAGCCCAAGAGCGGCGCGTGCGGCTCGGTGCTGAACCTGCTCCAGATGCCCGGGCTGAACCACCGCGCCGAGGTGACCGGCGGCGTGCTCGCCGGGGAGGCGGGCGAGCTGATGCGCGGGTTCTTCCTGCCCCGGCGGAAACCAGAGGAATGACGAAATCCGAATGCCGAGAGAATGACGAAATCCGAATGGCGAATGCCACCCGCGCACAAGCGCTCTCAAGTCCTTTTCTCACCACGAAGAGCGCGAAGAACACGAAGGGGAAGATGGGGCGTTGCCGCTTGCTCAGAACGGTGTAGGGGCACGGCAGCCTACTCCGCCGAAGCAGCCGCTTCCACCCTCCGTAGCAGGGCTCCCGTTCTCCGTAGCAGAGCTACTGCGAAGGATGAAACTGCGAAGGATGAAACGGCGGAGGACGGGCCGGCTGCGAAGGCCGGATGCCGTGCCCGCGCAGGCTCAAAAAAAAGCTGAAAGGAAGCCGTAGGTCCTTGCGTTGAATTGTGCCGGCAGTAGTCTTTCTTCGTGAACTTCGTGAACTTCGTGAACTTCGTGAGCTTCGTGGTTAGTCAGTCCGGTTGGAACGTCGAACGGAAGGTTTGGAAACTCTTCACGAAGCTGCTCAGCAGGCGCCGGGCCAGGCGGTTGCATTGGGAGCGGGGCGGGGCGTATCCTCTACGGGGTGCGAGGCTCAAGCTGATTTCCCCGTCGGGCAACACCGGATGTGCGGGCTGCGCAGGCATGCAACCGAGCCAGGACAACGCCGCTGAAGAATTGCCCACGCGCCCGTGGCCTCGGCCGCTGGTGCCGGTGCTGATCGGCTTCGCGGCGGGCATCGTCCTGGACGACGGGCTGGGGTGGACGCTATACATCTGGTGTGTACTGGGATGCGTGGTCTGTGCGGGGGCCACCGGGGTGGTGGTGAGGGGGTCAGGCCGGCGGGTATGCTGGGTCATTGCGGCCCTGTTGCTGGTGCCGCTCGGGGGTGCGGCTCACTCGTATTCCCTGGCGCGACCCCCCTGGCACCTGGCGAAGCTGCTGGATGACGAGAGGATTCTGTGCCGCGTGCGGGGGACCGTGGCAAGCGGCCCGGCCCAGCGCAGGTGGGGGCGACCCTTTCGCGATCCTGCGGCGACCCCGCTCGAATCCTGGACCTTTCGCCTGCGCGTGCGGGGGCTATCCCCCGACGGTGAGGGGTGGCTGCGCGCGAGCGGCGCCATGACTGTCTGGTCGCCCGACCAGGCGCGCGGCCTGCGGGTGGGCGATGAGGTGGCGTTTGCGGCCTGGGTGCGGGGTTATGGCCCCCCCTCAAACCCGGGCGAGACGCGCCCGCGCCCCGGCGCACACGGCACCGCAACCGTGGCATCAGCGGGGGCCATTCGGGTGGTTCGGCGGGCGGACTGGCGCACTACGCCCGGGCGGTTGGTCGCAGGGTTGCGCGAGCATTTGAAGGACCGTCTGATCCAGGACGCATCCCCGCCGATCGACCCGCTCACGGGGGCCCTGATCTTCGGGGAGCGCGGGCGTCTGGGGACCGAGACGCGCGAGCTGCTGAGCGAATCGGGATGCGTGCATTTCCTCGCGATCAGCGGTCTCCACGTGGG
>CAZXDF010000187.1:0-12213 GCA_964639345.1 uncultured candidatus Brocadiaceae bacterium
TGCCGCCTGAGGAGCGTGGGAAGGTCATCAAGAGGGGCAAGATGTTCATCGACGTGGGCGCAAGAAACAAGAGGGAAGCCACCGAGAAGTTCGCCATCCGCATCGGCGACCCCATCGTGCCCTCGCAGGAGTTCGCGCAACTCAAGAACCCCAAATACCTCATGGGCAAAGCCTGGGACGACCGGGTGGGCTGCGCGCTGATGGTGGACCTGATCAAGTCGCTCAGGAATGTCGCGCATCCCAACACCGTCTACGGAGTGGCCACCGTGCAGGAGGAAGTGGGCACGCGCGGGGCGACCACGAGCGCCGATGTGGTGGGGCCGGACTTCTGCGTCGTGCTCGATGTGGGCCTCGCCACGGACGTGCCGGGGATCGAGGGCGAGGTCAAGGTGTCGCTCGGCAAAGGGCCGGCCTTCTACATGCTGGATGCCGGCACGATCGCCCACCAGCGCTTCCGCGACTTCGTGCTGGAGGTGGCCGAGAAGAAGAAGATCGACCTCCAGCTCTCGCTGATCGAACGCGGCGCCACCGATGGCCGCGCCATCCAGCTTCATTCCCACGGAGTGCCGTGCGTGATGCTGGGCCAACCCGCCCGCTACATACACTGCCATGCGGGCATAATCCACACCGACGACTACGACGCCGCGCTCAAGCTGCTGGTCGAAATCGTCAAGGCCCTCACGCCCGAAGCGGCCGAAAAGCTCATGGATCGGATCTAAAGGCGGCCATGTGCGCGGAGGACGAGCGCGACCCGCTGGAAGGGGCTGTTCGGCGGGATTGCGCACGGTAGGGCGCGGTGAGCGGCACGGTCACTTCAGGATGATCTCGCCGCCCCGCATCACGCGCTCGCAGTACAGGCACCGCAGCACCGGGGGCGATGGCTCGATCACTTGCAGGCGGGTGATTACGGTCTGCTGGTTGGTGATGCAGCGGGGGTTGAAGCACGCAACGACGCGCTCGATGATCTCGGGCAACTGCACCCGCGACTTCTCCACGACCTGGAAGTCGCTGATGATGTTCACCGTGGCCTCCGGCGCCAGCAGGGCGATCTTGTTGACCTCGTCGGGCGTCAACTCGCGGTTCTCGATCTTGATGATGCCCTTCTTGCCCAGGTGATTGCTCGCCAGGTTGATGCCGACGGTCACCATGTGCTGCTCGCGCTCGACCTGGAGGATCTGGGCGACGTGGAAGGTGGCGTCGCTGGGGATGTGGTCGATGACGGTGCCGTTGCATATCGCCGTTACGCGCTTCTCCTCGGGGTTCTGCGCTGCCTGCGGCATCGTCACACCTTTCCCAGAACCATGGCGAGCAGGGCCTGCCGGACGGGAATGCCGTTGCGCGCCTGCTGGAAGTAGACCGCAAACGGGGTGTCATCCACGTCCTCGCTGAGCTCGTCCACACGCGGCAGGGGGTGCATGATCCTCAGGCTATCGCGCACGCCGCTGCCCTCCAGCAGCGCCCTGTCCACGCGGTAGACGCTCTTGATCCGCTCGAACTCCAGCCGATCCGCGAACCGCTCCTCCTGGATGCGCGTGCAGTAGAGGACGTCAAGCTGCGGAAGGACCGCCACGATGTCCCTGGATTCCGCATACTCCACCCCGTGGGCCCGCAGGTCGTCCAGCAGGTGACCCGGCGCGCGGAGCGACTCGTGGGAAACGAAGAACTGCCTGCATCCGAAATGGGCGAGCGCCTCGGCCAGGGAGTGCACGGTGCGGCTGTAACGCAGGTCCCCCAGGAAGCCCACGTTCAGGCCCTCGATCGTGCCGTGGGTCTTCCTGATCGTGTAGAGGTCCAGGAACGTCTGCGTCGGGTGCTGGTTGGCCCCGTCGCCGCCGTTGATGACCGGCAGGCCGCTGATCTCCGCCGCCAGGCGCGCCGCCCCCTCCCAGGAGTGGCGCATGGCGATCACGTCGCAGTAACCCGCCAGCATGCGGATCGTGTCGGTGAGGCTCTCGCCCTTCTTGAACGAGGATGCCTCGGCGGTGCCGAAGTCCAGCACCTGTCCTCCCAGCCGCATCATGGCCGATGCAAAGCTCAGGCGGGTCCGCGTGGACGGCTCCATGAACATCAGCCCCAGCACGTGGCCCTGGAGCAGGCCGAATTGACCGCCCGCTTCCATGTCGCCTGCCACTTCGAGGACGTGCAGGATCTGTTCCCGGCCGAAGTCCCGCATGCTGATCACGTTACGGATGGGTTCGCTCATCTGCCCCGGCCCCACGAGCTTGAAGGCATGTTTGCTCCCTCCGAAGAACTCGCGCGCGTGTCTCATGCCGGATTATAATGGTTCCGGAGACGCTTGCAAATGCATTCCCCGCGCGGGGCGAGGCGGCCCGGCCAGACCGAATGCGCTCCGGCCCCCGAACGGGGGCGGCTATGAGGGATGGGAGGGACACAATGAGGGTGGAGCTGGACGGATTGCGGTGGCGCCCCAGGTGGGTGAGTCACCTCGGCTGCTTGAAGGGATGTCTGGACTACCTGGGCACGGATATGTCCTGGGCGTGGCTCTACGGCGGCACGGGGCATGCCTTCGTGATCAACATTCACGAGGTCGTCTGCCCCAGCGGACCCACGGCGTGGAACACGGAGATGCTGCGCCGCCTGGCGCCTAACCTGGGATACCGGACGAGCAGTGTGTTCGGATTCAAGGGAGAGGGCGATTTTGCCTCGAAGCAGCAAGAAGCCTGGGACTTGGTCAGGAGGAGTCTCGACGACAATGTCCCGTGCTATGGCTGGGAGCTGAGTGTTCCGGAGTACTACGCCATACACGGCTATGACGATGCGGGCTACTATTTCTCCGGGCCAGGCTGCGATGAAGGGGCGGGGCCGAAACCGTGGCGGGAGCTCGGGGACAGTGAGATAGACGTCGTTGCGATCCACAGCGTGCGCGCGTGCGAACCCGCGGACGATGAGAAGGCGGTTCGGGATGCCTTGGAGGCCGTGCTCAAGCACGCGCGGTCTCCGGCCGAGTGGATCTTCCCGAAGTACAAGTCGGGTCCGGCGGGGTTTGACCTGTGGGCGGAAGCGCTGGACGGCGGGACGGCACACGCGTTCGGCCACCCGTACAACGCGGCGGTCTGGGACGAGTGCCGTTCGTATGCGCCGGCTTTCTTGGCCGAGGCGAAGCAGCGGTTGGGCGGCCGGGCCGATTCGCTCTTCGACGAGGCCATCGCCCATTACACCACCGTCCACTCCCGTCTCAAGGCCGTCAGCGAGCTGCATCCGTTCCGGATGGATGTTGACGAGAAGGAGCAACTGCACAGTCCTGAGGCCGCGGCCCTGGTCAGGGAGGCCGGTGCCGCCGAGCGGAAAGGCCTTGAGAGCCTCCAGAAGCTCCTCGACGCCGTTGGAGGGGCGGGAGGCTCGTCGTGATCTTTCAGAGCCTCGCAGATAATCCGCTCATCACCCCCGTGGACGTACGCCCGCATTGCGGGGGTGCCGACATGTGCGCAGCCTGTGCGGAGGTGAACGTGGACGATCTGTTGCACCGCATGATACGGGTCACGTGCGGCCTTGATGGGGAATGAACGGCGGTTCGCCCTGGATGCCGCCGAGCAGCGCCTCCACGGAGTCGACCTGCTCTTTCGTGCCCCACACGCTCATCCACACGCCGCCCTCAGCCCCCGCGATGCCCCCGGCGGCAATCGGCTGGGCCTCGACGCTGCACAGCACCTCCAGGGCCTCGATCTCCGTGAAGATCATCCCCGGCACTGGCCAGAGCGTTGGGCCGGAACCGTTCGCCCCAACCCCGGTAAGGCGGGCATAGGTCGCGTGCAGATCGCCCGGCACGTTCTTCTCCAGCCCCGCCGGCGTCAGCAGCGTCGCCCGGCGGCCCACCACCGAGCCGATGGCCGCCCCAATCGTGCCGCCCGCCGGGTGCCCGACCAGGATGCCCGCCTGGCCCAGGTCGTAGTTGATGGCATTGGCCCCCTTGATGAACACGTCGCCGGCCTTCATCTCGGCCACGGAATCCGTAGCGGCCACGCCTTCCCACCGCTCGCCGCCGCGCAGCACGAGGTCGGGCAGCTCGCCCGTGGTGCCAGCACTCACGCCCCTGGGCGTGGTGACGCTGGTGCAGTAATCGCTCTTCCGGATGGAACGGCCCGTCAGCTCTTCGACGATGTAACCGTTCGTGGTCCCCTTCGCCACGGCGACGATGCCCGACTTCCGCGCTTCCAGCACCTCCGGGCAACGGGCCACGCCCTTGGCAATGAGCCGCTTGGACTCGGAAACCGTAAGCACAAAGCTCTTCTGGTATTCGGGCGCGGGCATAGAACCGTCCTCCGATGACAGGTCTCTGAAGGCACGTAGCGAGGCGCAATTCTACCCGTCCGCCCCGCCGCGCGCAAGGCCCGCCATGGTCGGCAAGCCCCCCCTGCGTCGTGCGGCGCCTGCGTGCCCCCGGATGCCCACAGGAAGGCCTCAGAGGAGGTCTTTGTCTTCCTCGACGCCTCTCCGGCTAGGAGTCACCAGGGAGAAGAATGCGGACGTCAAGGAAACCGCCACGCCTCCGGCGATGCCGATTCCACTGAGGATCGTGACGGTGATGTTGGTCAACTCCGCCTTCGATCCCCACCCAAGCACCGCGACCGGGACCCCCAGTGCTATGACGGCCCCGACTATCATGCCGACGATGCCGGTCTGCCTGATGTGCCTGCAGTCTATCTGGTCACCGGCCATACCATCCCCTTTGCCCGAGCAAGTGAGGCCATCTCGAACCGTTCCGATGCCTGATTATAGTCCCATTCGACGGCGGCCTCAATGGCAAAGGCCCCGGATACCTTGCCCGGCCGCCGGGTCCAGCGACTCATAGTGTAAAGTCTTTCTACACGAAACTCTTGACACCATCTCGCGACGGGCCGGCTTGACAGGTGCGCCGCGGGGGCCCTACGATACGGCAGGGCGTCGCGCGCCTCAGCGTCGAGCTTACCCGCACTGGTCTCGTTGTCTTCTGCTCTCCACCTTCAGGGCTTCGTTCCCATGAGCGAATCACAATCCGATCCCATCACCGGCGACCTGACCGACGCGCAGCGCCGGGCCGTCTGCCACGGGGAAGGCCCGCTGCTGGTCGTGGCCGGTGCCGGCACGGGGAAGACGCGCGTCATAACGCGTCGCATCGCGCACCTGGCGCGCCTGGGCACATCCCCGGATCGCATCCTCGCGCTCACCTTCACCAACAAATCGGCCAACGAGATGCGCCGCCGCGTGGAGGCCCTGGTCGGTCGGGAGGTGCTCGTGACCACCTTCCACACCTTCTGCGCCCGCCTGCTGCGCCGCGACGCTGCCCGGCTGGGGCGCGACTCCTCGTTCACCATCTACGACCGCACCGACTCCACCCGCGTCGTGCGCCAGATCCTCAAGCAGATGGACGTCGACGCGGAGACCTTCCGGCCGGCGGCGATGCTGGACGGGATCAGCGCGCACAAGGACCGCCTGGAGTCCGCCGAGCAGTGCGCCGACGGGGCGCTGGGCGTGGAGGAGAAGACCCTCGCCGAGGTCTACCGGCTCTACGAGGCGCGGCTGCTCGACAGCAACGCCCTGGATTTCGACGACCTGCTGGTCAAGACCATCGAGCTGTTCAGCTCCCACCCCGAGGTGCTCCAGCGCTGGCAGAACCGCTGCGTCCACGTCCTGGTGGACGAGTACCAGGACACCAACCTGCCCCAGCACCTCATCGCCCGCGCCCTCCAGGGCAAGCACCGCAACATCACGGCCGTGGGCGACCCGGACCAGATGATCTATAGCTGGCGGGGGGCGCGGCTGGAGAACATCCTGGAGTTCGAGCAGGATTTCCCCGGCGCCCGCGTCGTCATGCTCGAACGCAACTACCGCTCCACGGGCCACATCCTGCACGCCGCCTCCCGCTGCATCAGTTGCAACCGGCTCAGGCACGACAAGGCCCTCTATACCGAGACCGTCCCCGGCGAGCCGGTCCGGGTGATGGAGTTCGAGAACGCGCGCGAGGAGAGCGACTGGATAGCCGCAACGGCTGCCGAGCTGATCGAGGGCGGCACAAGCCCCCGCGAGATCGCCGTGCTCTATCGCACCAAGTACCTCTCGCTCGGGCCGGAGGACGCGTTCTCATCGCGCGCGCTGCCTTACCAGGTGGTGGACACCGTGGGGTTTTTCGACCGGAAGCAGGTCAAGGACCTCCGGGCCTACATGCAGCTCGTGGTCAACGCGCGGGACGACGAGGCGTTCAGGCGCATCGTGAACGTCCCGGCGCGCGGCATCGGCCAGGCCACGGTGGCCGCCCTGGTGGCCGCCGCGATGGCCCGCGGCGAGCCCTTGCTGAAGACCGCCCGCAGCGCCGAGAGCATCGAGCGTCTCGGCCCCCGGGCAAAGAAGTCGCTGGGCCGGTTCTGCGAGTTCTACGACCGCCTGGCAGGCTTGGCCGACGGGAGCGTCCACTCGTTCCTCAAGGAGCTGTTGCGGCACACGGGCTACCTGGAGTCGGTCCGGCCCGAGGAGCGCGCCGACGTCGCCGAGGTGATCGACTACTTCCTGGGCTACGCGAAGGACTATGACGAGCGCTCGGGCGGGGGCGGTCTCCTGGGGTTCGTCGAGCAGGCGGCGCTGGTCAGCGACCAAGACGGCTGGAACGCGACGGCGGGCACGGTCACGCTCATGACACTGCACTCCGCCAAGGGGCTGGAGTTCGACGTGGTGTTCATCTGCGGGGTGGAGGAAGGCAGCCTGCCGCACCAGCGCGCGCTGGACGAGAACCCGTACCGGGACGAGAACTACGCCCTGGAGGAGGAGCGGCGGCTCCTTCACGTCGGGATGACGCGCGCCCGCCGGAAGCTCTACCTGACCTTCGCGCGCCGGCGCACGGTGCGGGGGCAGCAGCAGCAGTGCGGGCCGTCGCGCTTCCTGGACGAGCTGCCCGGCGAGGGCGTCGAGCGGCACGCTTCGGCCGCCGTGCGTGACGTGGGCCGGGCCGCAGCAGACTTCGCCAAGGAAGCCGCCCGCGTCGTCCGGGTGAAGAAGGCCCCGCTGCGCGCGGTCGACAGCGAAGACGGCGGACAGTTCGCCGTGGGCGCCAAGGTAGCGCATGAGAGCTACGGTGAGGGGACGGTCGTGGGGATCGAGTCGGCGGGCAAGCACCACCTGCTGCGGGTGAAGTTCCCGGAGCACGGCGTTCTGTCATTGCTGCTCACGGCCGATCAGATGCCGTCTAAGGCGGGCGGGGGTGGCCTTGGCGCGTAAAGAGGGCCAGCGGTATGTGGGCCGCGGCGGCGAGAAGCTCAAGGCGGCCATCGACGAGCTTGGTTTGGCGCTCCGAGGCGTCGTGGCGGCGGACTTCGGCTGTAACGTCGGCGGCTTCACCGACTGCCTGCTTCAGGAAGGCGCCGCGCGGGTCTATGCCGTGGATACCGGCTACGGCGCCCTGGAATGGAAGCTCCGCACGGACGAGCGCGTGATCGCCATGGAGCGCACCAACGCGATGCACGTTCAGTTGCCCGAGCCCGCGCAAGTCATCGCCGTGGACGTGGCCTGGACGCGTCAGCACCATATCCTGCCCAACGCCCTGCGCCAGCTCTCCCCCTGCGGCATCGTGCTGTCGCTCTTCAAGCCCCAGTACGAGGCGGACCCTTCGCAGGTGCGGCGCGGCATGGTGGTGCCCGAAGAGTTCGAGCCGGTCCTGGAGGCCACGCTGGCCGGCCTGGAGGCGCTGGGCATCCCCGTCCGCCAGGTGGTGCAGCTCCCCCGGACGGAACGCTCGAAGAATCCGGAGGCCTTCCTCCACATCGTCGGCACGGACTGTCATACCCGCGCGGCCGATGGAGAACCCGCTTAGTGGCCCAGCAGGGAACCATTCGCGAGCTCACCTTCACCGGCAGCCACTTCGAGCGCGGCCTTCAGCGCGGGGAGATGCTGCGCGAGAGCTTCGCGGCGCCGCCCGTGCGCGGCGTGACGGCGGAGTTCGTCCGGGCCTGCTTCGACCTCACCGCCCGGGTCTACCCGCCGGCCGTGGAGGAGTTCGAGGGCATCGTGCGCGGCGGCGGCTTCGGGCGCGAGGCGATGATGGCCTACTACTTCGGGCGGCTCGAATCGCAGCTAGGCGGCTGCACGATGGTGGCGGTCGCTCAGGAACGCCGCGGCGCCGGGTCGGTGCGACGGGAAGGAGCACCGACGGGCGCACACCCTAACAAATCCGCGCCCCGCGGGCCGCTCGTGGGGCGCAACTACGACTGGGCGATCAGCGACCTGCGGTGGTGCGCGCTGCACCGTCTGGAAGCGCCGGACGCCCCGCGCCGGATCGGCTACACCCATCATTGGGCGGGCTACCCCGACTGCCTCAACGAGCGCGGCCTCTACGTGGCCATAGCCTCGCTCCCGCCCGCGGCCGTGCGGGCGCCGGGGCTTCAGTGGAGCGTGTTGGTGGACATGATCTCCGAGACGTGCGCGAGCGCCGACGAAGGGGCCGACCTGTGCGCGCGGGTCCGACACCTGCGCTCCATCACCTACCTGCTCGCCGACGGCGAGGGCGGGATGTGCGCGGTCGAGGCCACGCCCGGCGAGGTGCGCTGCCGGAGGCCTAGCGAGGGCGTCCTGGTGGTGACCAACGCGCCGCAGGGAGGGCGACCGGCCGCGAAGCGGGAACCCGAACCGCCCGGTGGCGTCCCCCATCCGGACGTCGAGCTATATTCGCCCGGGCGCCGCGCCAGGGCAATAGAACGCTCCGGACGCCGGCAGCGGCGCGCGGAAGAGTTGCTCGAAGCCGCCGGGGACGGCATCTCGCGGGAGGGTCTGGCCGCGCTGCTCGCGGACCACGCGGCGCCGACCTGCATCTGCCCCGAGAGCCGCCCCGACGGGGGCCGGTGGGGCACGATCTGGTCGGGCCTGTGCGAGCCGGCTGAGGGCGAGTTCCTCATCGCGCCCGGCCCGCCCTGCTCCCACCCGTACGAGCCATTCAGCCTGTAGGTATAATCAGCGGCCCAACGGAATGGACCCCGGACGCTGACGGCTTCTGAAAGAGGGCGACCGAGAAGGGCATGGACGAGCTGCGCATTGTCGAGATCTTCGACAGCATTCAGGGCGAGGGCACCCGGGCTGGGCTGCCGTGCGCGTTCGTGCGGCTGGCCGGCTGCAACCTCCACTGCCGCTACTGCGATACGCGCTACGCGTGCGAGGAACCCGGCGAGCCGGCTTCCGTTGCGGAGATGGCGGAGCGGGCAGGGCAGCTCGGCCGCCGCCTGATCTGCGTGACCGGGGGCGAGCCGCTGCTCCAGACGGCCACTGTGGAGCTGACGCGCCGGCTCATCGACCGGGGCCACACGGTGCTGGTGGAGACCAACGGAACACTCGACATCACCCCCCTGCCGCCTGAAGCGGTGCGCATCATGGACGTGAAGTGCCCCGCGAGCGGCGAGTGCGGCAAGACGCTGCCCGGCAACCTGGACGCGCTCAGCGCGCGGGACGAAGTGAAGTTCGTCCTCTGCGACCGGGGCGACTTCGATTGGGCCGCCGGGTTCACCCGCTCGCGCCGCCTCATCGGCCGCTGCGCCGTGCTGATGGCGCCTGCGGCGGGCTACTTGTCCGGCAGCGAACTGGCCGCATGGATCCTGGACTCCGGCCTCGAGGCGCGGCTGCAACTCGGGCTGCACCGAATCCTATGGCCGGATCGCACGCGAGGCGTGTAGCGACGGCCCCCTTGCGGTCGCCCGCCCGAACGGGTAATCTTTGCCGGGCGGACGGAGCGTGAGGGGAGAACTGCCGGGGAGATTCACGCGGTGCGCATTGTCTACGGGATCCAGAGCACGGGCAAGGGCCACTTGTCGCGCTTCCTGGGCCTGAAGCCTTTTTTCGACCGCGACGGCCACGAGTTGCTCGTGATCGCCAGCGGCTATGAGGACCCGCCGGACTACTTCCTGGAGGCCGTGCGGGACTGCGAGTACGTCAGGTTTCGCGGCGTCTCCTACGTGGGCGACGGTTCAGGGGGCATCTCGTGGGCCGCAACCGGATCACAGTTCCTGCTCGGCATTCCGGGGCTGTTGGACAGCTTTCAGGACGCCAGCGACATCATACGGCGGTTCGATCCCGGCGTGGTCGTGAGCGATTTCGACCCCATCACGGCATCCAGCTTCGTAGCGCCGGGCTTCGTCAAGGTGGGCCTGAGCCACCAGAGCATCCTTCTAAGCCCAGGGGCATACCACCCGCCCGGCTACGAGGTGGAGAAGTTCGTCACCGACTGCGTGGTGAGGGCCTTCACGGAGGGCCTGGATCACGACCTCGGCTGCCACTTCTATCCTGCGAACGAAAGCTGTCTTCCCCCGATCATCCGCGAGCCCATCCGGGACGCGAAGGTGGAGAATCGCGGGCATATCCTCGTATACCACACACTGCCCGGGCTGCTCGAACAGATCGATCGCTACGCGGCCGCGCACGCCGACCGGCGGTTCATCGTCTACGGCTACCCGGAACGCGAGGGTGCCCGGAACATGCACTTCGAGGGCGACCGAAGTCGATTCGCCGCCGATCTGGCCGCTGCCGACGCCTACGTCGGCACAGCCGGTTTCCAGTCCATCAGCGAGGCGTTCTACCTGGGCAAGAAGATCGCCGTGCATCCGATCAAAGGGCAGTACGAGCAGATATGGAACGCTGCCCAGCTCGAGCATCACGGCATGGGATGCTGGTATGGCGAACCCTTTGACCTGGCGGATGATGCCGTCGCTTCCGCAGCCCCCCGGACGCTGGAAGAGGCGCTTGAGCAGCCGCTCGACGAAGCGCTCCACCGCCGCCGCCTCCCCTGGTTCCGCGACGGGGCCCGCACCTGCTACGAGCGGATCATTGGCCTGGCCGACGCGCGCTGAACGCCAACGGAAGTCAAAGAGTCGAAGGGTCCAAGGGTCTAAGAGTATAGACCCCGTCGTCGTGACTCTTGGACCTTTCGACCTTTCGACCCTTCGACCTCTTGACCTTGCCGCTGATCCCTGCTCCCTCATCCCTTGCCTGTATCACGAGTGCAACTGGACTTGGTGGTAACGGCCCGCCGTGGGCCGTATCTCTTCATCCGTCTCTATCTGTGTGAATCTGTGTCTCTTGTCTCTATCGCCAAAACCGATTGCATCGGCGGTGCAACCGCCTTTCGTGGTGTCGTAACTCTTGGACCCTTCGACCTTTCGACCTTTTGACCTGAGAACAGCTTGGCAGCTCCCCTTGTGTTCTTGCCTGTATCTGCGTCTATCCGCGTTCATGTGCGGCTGAACCTCTTCTTGTCAGAGTCTCTTGCGTTGTAGAGCTATCGGCCTCTGCGCGGCCCCCGCAGCCAGCCCAGGAGACATCCGGGCGATTCGCGCTCGGGCGCCTGCGCGCCGAGGAAATCCCGCTGCTGCCGTCGCGCCAGCACTTCCGCCGTCAGGCCGTTGACCTCCTCGTAGCGCGCGAGAACCTCGGGGAACTCCGCCGCAAGCTCCAGCACGTGCTCCGCCTCGCGCAGGAGCGCGTCAATGTCCCCCCCGCCGGTATCCAGTTGCGACTTGAGCCGCTCGCGCAGGTCCCTCAGGTGCAGCTCGTATTCCTCAGGCGTGAGAGAAGCCTTCTTAGCCATGTGATTGCCTTCATTTCCTTTTCGTCGGTTTCTGCGGCACGTCCGCAAGCGTGAGGAACCCCACCCAGATCCGCCTCATCTCCGCCGTCCAGCCGCACGGGGCCTTGATCCTTGAGAGGGAAAGCCAGCGCCAGAACTCGATCACCACGGCCTCGTTTCTGGGCGCTCCCCACAGCCGCCACAACCACCACCAATAGGAAAACCAGCGCCGTGTCTCGACGCTCCAGCGACACTTGGCAAGCGCCTTTCTCATAGGTATGACCAGTTTCCCTCGGCCCACCCGGTAAACGACGCGACCTTCTTGCACTCGGACAATCGGACTTGACCAACCCCTCTTGCCCATTACGTAAAACAACTTCCACGAGAAACCTATGCAAGCTGCCATGCCGGCCACGGGGAGGGCAAGCACGAAAACAGCGAAGACCACCCCGTTCATTGGGGCGGTTAGCCAACTCGCGATGGCCAAGACTATCAGGACTACCAGCACCACTACCGCGAAAGTCCTCTTCGTCTTTCGCATGGAGAGTTATAACCGAAAGTTGTGTTTAGACGAGGAGGGGAAGGTGGCGTATCCTGGGTGATTCAGTTCGGGTCACCCACCTTACAAGGAAGGAGTGGATACGCCATGAGTGATGGTAACGTTGTGGAGCTGCCGGGTCCAG
>CAZXDF010000188.1:0-4589 GCA_964639345.1 uncultured candidatus Brocadiaceae bacterium
CGGCGGCGAGGGCGCGACCGCTGCGGTGGAAGCGTCGGGAAGCTTCGCGGCTTGCGACAATATCGGTGAATGTCTGGGCCGCAGAGGCAGGGCTGTCATCGTGGGTTCAGGAAGCGCCGAGAGATTCCTGCATCCGAACCAGCTGAAAGGCAAGCAGTTGACCGTGACGGCTTCGTTTGTGCTCCCCTTGTGGATGTCCTGGGAGTTGGTAAGATTCCTCGCCAGGCAGAGACTCACCTTTGAAAGCGCCGTAACCCATCGCTTCCCCCTGGAACAAGCCGCCGAAGCCTACGCGACGTTTGCCGCCGGCACGAGTGGGAAAGTGATTATCGAGGAGCAGTGAGAGATGATACGTTGACACGGCACCGGCCCGAACGACTCTTCCTGCCCTGCCAGCATCTCCCGAAGCTCGCCAGCCTGGTCGTCCAACGCCGGCTTTAGTCCCCGGCGTAAACCGCCTCCCGCAGACCCTTCACGTATCCCACCGCGAACACCCGCGCCGAGCGGAATTCGTCGTCGTAGGTGTCGTCCCCCATTAAGGGATAATGATCCGGGCGCAGCACGCCCTCGTAAGCCTCCTCGGCGACCGAGACCACGCGCTCGAGGAAATACTGGAGGTTGTCCCACAATTCTTCCTCGGAGATGACGCCGAGGACGGCTGACCACATGCTGCACCATACTGGAATGCCGAGCTCACCCCATGTTGCGCAGCATCCGGCAGATTACGGTCGGTGCGCACGACGCCGATGGATTCGCAGACCTGCTTCCACCGGCGCAGGCTCGACAGACTCCAGGGCTGTTCCTCCTCGGGCGCACCGGGCGTAACGGAGACGACGACGCGATCGCCGCGACCTGTGTGCAGGGCGACCGTGCCGGCGGCACAGTCGAAGGGATCGGCCGGGTGAGCGGCAAGGACCATCAGTGTCTTGCGGCCGCTACTTGACATCGGGTCTCCTTGCAGCAAAGGGTGCGCATCGATTACTTGGTGAAGACGGTCCCGCGCACGTAGTCCGCTTCGTCCGATGCCAGAAAGGCCAGGACACGTCCCACCCCCTCGGGATCACCGAGAGGTCTCCAGCGGTCGGCCAGACCAGCGATCCTTTCCCCGAACGATCCTCCGTCGCCGCTCTCCCGATCGTGCTCGACATCTCTCAGCATCTGCTTGGTCGCTTCCTCCAGGTCGCGCTCGTGACTGGCTTTCTGCTCGTCGGGACTTTGCCCCGAGATGTTGGTGGCGATTTTGCCGGGGGCGAAGCCGTGGACGCGAATGTTGAACTGCTCCAGGTGGCTGGCAAGAACCAGGGACAACCCGTGGGCGCCGCCCTTGCTGCTGCCGTAAGGGACGGAAGCGCTGCCTCCAATGACGCCGGCTCCCGAGCCCACGATGATGATGACGCCCTTGCCGGCTTTGCGCATGATGGGGACGACATGTTTGGCCGTGAGGAAGGGGCCCTTCAGGTTCACGTCCATGACCTCATCCCACACCGATTCCTCCACCTCGTCAACCTGCTCCCGCAAGGCCCTGAAGATGCCGGCCACGTGGATGAGCACGTCTACGCCCCCCATCCACTCTTCAGCTTCTGACATCAGCCGGGCAACGTCCGCGTCCACGGAAACATCAGCGTTCACGAAGAGGGCAGAGCCGCCGGCCTGCTCCACCAGCTCGACGGTCTGTTTCCCCTCCGCCTCTTTGACGTCTCCCAGCACCAGTCGCGCCCCCTCCCGGGCGCAGCACACGGCCGTTGCGCGGCCGATTCCGGTGGAGGCACCGGGTATTACGATTGCCTTGTTCTCGAGCCGCACCTCAATCACCTCCAGAATGTTGTTGCCACGTCACCTCGGCCTTCTCGGCCGCTGCGTCCAGGGCCACCTTGGCCCGGGGTATGTCCTCGTCGTCCAGGTGTTCGATGATGACGTATCCCTCCGGGCAGGCTTCCTGCATTCTCCTCAGGAAGGTCACCTGGTCCAGCAGACCATCCCCGAGAACGGTCTCCTCCAGATGCAATACCAACCGGTCCTGACACTCGAAGTCCTTGATGTGGGCGGAAACAATCAAGGGCTCCAACACATCGAAGAGATGGTTGACGACGCTGGTGGTATCATACGCTTCCGGAATACCGCCGACGAAATTCACCGGGTCGGCGTTGAACCGCAGGGTCTCCGAGTCCACTGCCTCGATTACCTCCTTCACCCGTTCGACACTGTACAAGGGGGAAAGGACGTGTCCCTCCATCGAAAGCAGGACGGCATGCTGCTCGGCGGCCTTCACCAGCTCTTTCAAGCTGTCGATGAGCCGCTCCGTCACATGAGGATGCCGGTTCTGAGGATGTGGATACCACGGCCCCCCGGGGTTGAGGCTGCCCGGCCTTACGTACAGGAGGCGGGCCCCGGCACGGCTGGCTATCAGACACATGCGCTGCATCGCCTCGATGCCCGCCTGCCGCTGGCTTTCTTCAGGGTGGACGAGGTCAGGGTGAACGGCGCTCACCTGGACGAGTTCAAGGCCACCCTCTGCCATCGTTGACCTGAACCGGTCCACCTCCTGAAGCGAGACCTCCATGGGCTCCTCGAAGGACCAGCACTCTCCCGTGAAACCCAACCGCTTGATGGGCGCGAGCACCGCCGAATCCACCTCGGGCATCGTCTTCGGCATCATTCCGCCAATACCGCAGTACATCATCCACCTCACGCATCGTTCGTGATTACATCGAAGTGGCCGTCGAACTTGCCGTCCCGTTTGTATCAGCCAACCGGGTTTTTAATACATACCATATGGGATGTCAACTCATGCAGCACCTGGGTGGCGAACTACCCCGGGCAACTCACATCGCAGAGACATGGTTTGTGAGCTTGAGTGGGTGATTGACGGCGGTGGTCAGTGATACTACCATGGCTCTCGTCGAGCACGGTGCGTTGCCTTGATTCAGAGCCCGCACCGGTTCAGGAGGTATCCAGATGCAGGGCGAACCGACTCATCATCGCGTTGGCGACCCGGGAGTTCGCGAGCTGTTTTCCGAGGAGGCTCGCCTGCAGTCGTGGCTGGACGTGGAGGCGGCGTTGGCCCGGGCTCAGGCAGAGCTTGGCATAATACCGCAGTACGCCGCCGAAGAGATAACCCGCAAGGCCAGATTCGAGAACCTGAACACCGACAACATCCGTCAGGGGCTGGAGCGAACAGGCCACCCGCTGGTTCCGATGGTCTGGGAGCTTGACCGCATCTGCGAAGGCGACGCGGGCGGATACATCCATTGGGGCGCTACCACCCAGAACATTACGCAGACCGGGCAACTCCAGAGGGTTCGGCGGGCCCACGTCATTTTCCTGAACCAGCTGGGGGCTCTGCTCCAACAGCTTGCAGACTTGGCCGAGAGCACCAGAGACATGGCCCTCCCGGGCCGCACCCACGGCCAGCACGCCGTCCCCGCTACCTTCGGTTTCAAAGTCGCCGTCTGGATTGACGAGCTCTGTCGCCACGTGGAGCGCCTGCGGGGTTGTGAGGGCCGGGTTTTCGTGGCGATGCTCGGCGGCGGTGGGGGAACCCTGGCGTCCCTGGGCAAGGCAGGCCTGGAGACGCAGGAGAAAATGGCTGAACAACTCGGCATGTACCCGATGAGTCTGCCCAGCCGCGTCATCGGCGACCACCTGGCCGAGTACGTGGCCATTCTCGGCATGCTGGCGGCGACCTGCAGCAAGATAGGCCGTGAGATTTACAACCTCATGAAGCAGGAGGTCGGTGAGGTGGAGGAGCCTGTCCCGGAGGGGACCGTAGGCAGCAGCACCATGCCCCAGAAGCGCAATCCCAACCTGGCCATGTTCATCGTCTCGGGAGCGGCCCAGATCCGCGCCCTCGTCCCGCTGGCTCTGGAGGCGATGCAGACCGAGCACGAGGCAGACGGCACCACGGGCTTGATGATGGACCGCGCCCTGGACGATGCCTGCATGCTCACCGGCGACATCCTTCAGGGGCTCATACAGATGTTCTCCGGGCTACGAGTCTTCCCGGAGCGCATGCGCCTGAACCTCGACCTCTCCAGCGGACTCATCATGTCTGAGGCCATCATGCTGGAGCTCGGCAAGCAGATGGGACGACAACAGGCCCACGATGTGGTCTACGAGGCGGCCCAGGCATCCCTGCTTCAGGGCCGACCTTTCAGCGAGACCCTGGCCGAGGAAGAGGAGGTCATCAGCCGCCTCACCCCTGAGCAGATTCAAACCCTGCTGGACCCAACCAGGTACACGGGCTGCTGCAGCCTGTTCGCCGAGCGTGGCGCAAAGAGGGCGCGGGAGGTCGCGAAGTCTTTGGTGTGAGCCCGAAGTATACGAGGAATTATAAAGGGGCTTTTGGACATCGAAAAACAGTCTGAAAAGCTAAATAAATCGGCCAATATTCCGGAGGTAAATTCGTGGGCGACGAGCTGGTGGCGACCTTCGACGATGAAGGGGAACATGCAGAAGGCATGGTAGCGCGAGCGGCTTGTTGCGCCTATGAGATACAACAGCGGATCGAGGAGTTGAACAAGGAGTACTCCGATGCGGCCATCGGCGTCGGCATCGGCATCAATACCGGCCAGGTCTTTCTGGGTGCGATG